>JAUHXW010000410.1 GCA_030426705.1 Gammaproteobacteria bacterium | reverse complement strand
ACAAATGATTTGAAAATTTGTTTTAGTGACAAATACCGAAAAACCATCCACATCATTCAAATCAACCTGTAAAACCTCAACTTCGCCAGCAATGGTTTGACAATCAAAGGTATAACCTTCTGCGGTTCTGATATGTGACAAATGTATGGCAATATCCTGTATGTTCACTGTTTTCTCCTGTTACATAAGCCAAAAAAGCTTAATGTCATAATATGTCATACGGACATAATATGTCAATGTGCATTTAGTCACTATCGATATTATTTTGAATATGACTATTTGCTCCCTCATCGGCAACTTTTTCCACTACAGCCAATGCTTCCGCTACCAAAGCCCTCGCACTTTTAACCTGTGCTTCATCAATTTTGGCACCCAATGATTGCTGTGATGTTAAAGCCTGTTGTTTATTTTGTACCAAAGCGATTCTGGCGGTTATTTCTACCACCTTATAGACCGACCCTAAAACTTGACTGATGGCTTTGGCTTGATTCTCGTTGTGTTGAATCAACAACTCCAAAGTCATGGCTGTTTGCCTGCCCATTAACAGCTGTTGTTGGATATCCAAAAATCTGTGATTGATCCAGGGCACAAATTCAGATTGAATTAAACGACTTTCAGAAGGTTCATTAGAGTCATTAAGTAGACGGGCTTGCAAGCGTTCAATGAGGTCATGAGCTTGTGTCAATTTTTGGAGCTGAGCAACAAATGCATCATATTCACTATTAAGTTTGACATTGTCTAAACCCAATTGACGTTCGTGGCGTTTCAATTTGGTGGTAATTTGATCAATGCTTTGACGTTGACGGGGATAGGATTCCATCCACAACGCCATGGCATCTTTTTCCCAACTGAACAACAGTAAGAACATACTTTTAAATCGTGAGAACAAACCGCGTGTAGGAGGCTTAATTCTCTCTACAGAATCGTGCAATTGACTGAACAAAGACTTGATTTCAGAAGTGTCCTTTGATGCCAACATCATTTGTTCCAGCGGGATTTTTAAATGATCATTGCTCTGCCATATTTGAGTTTGCTCAGCCTGACCCAATAACTGCAAGTCATCCTGGATTTTTTTGATGCTTTTAAAATCATCGGCATCACACGCTTGCATAACAGCCATCCATTGCGCCACCCAATTCTGTTGATATGTGTCAGGTCTTTCCTCAAGCTTTACATGATCAATGGTCAACAATTCCTGAGTTGTGATATTGGAAGCAGTCATCCTTAATTTTTGAAATGATTTCTTTTGATTATAGCAAGTATTTTTTAAGATACTTAAAAATCATTTACACATATTTACTCTAAACCTTGCTCAAAGTTTAATTACAATGAAACAATACAACCTCACCATCAAAACACCAGGACGTAGTTATTATCTAATTACTGAGCAGATTGAGCAGACTATTAGCGCAGACATCCATTAGGTCATGGTAATGCGTGGATTTTGGCAAAGGTTAAAAAATAAAAAAGTTTAAGATGAAACAAAGAAAACTTTAATGGGATTGATAAAAGACTATATGGAGTGGTTGTTTAGTTGAAAAAAAATGATGACAAATTTATGGGCTGCCTCATTGGTTTAGCCGTTGGTGATGCCATTGGCACTACTGTTGAATTTGCTGAACGTGGTAGTTTTAAACCGTTGACAGACATGATTGGTGGTGGACCCTTTGAACTTGAGGCAGGACAATGGACTGATGACACTTCTATGGCACTGTGCCTTGCCCACAGTTTATTACACTGTAAAGGATTTGATGCAACTGATCAAATGAATCGTTATTGTAATTGGTATAACTTCGGGTATATGAGCAGCACCGGTGAATGCTTTGATATTGGCCACACAACAGTGACAGCATTAAGGAAATTTCTCATAACCAATGATCCATTTGCAGGTGACACAAATCCTCGTTCAGCCGGTAATGGCGGAATCATGCGTTTAGCTCCCATACCAATGTTTTATACTGATAATATTGATGATGTGTTGAAGCACTCGGCAGACAGCTCAAAAACGACACACGGAGCTCTTGAGGCTGTTGAATGTGCCATGTTATTCGGTTCTCAGCTTGCAGCAGCACTTAAATGTCATTCGAAAGAACAAATCCTATCTATTTCTACATTTAAACCTAAATGCAGTAAAGTAATCGATATCCAACAACAGCGATACCAAGATAAGGAAATCGATGAAATCCATGGCACAGGATATGTCATCGATTCGCTGGAAGCTTCGCTCTGGTGTTTTAACCAATCTCATTCCTTCAGTGAGGCTGTACTA
>JAUHXW010000071.1 GCA_030426705.1 Gammaproteobacteria bacterium | reverse complement strand
TCAACACGGTTGATAAACTCGGGTCGGAAGTGGCCACCTACAACGGTCATGACCGCATCTTTGATGGCTTTGTATTCTTCGTTGATTTTACTTTGAATCAAATCAGAACCCAGGTTCGAAGTCATGATGATGACGGTGTTTTTGAAATCCACGGTGCGACCTTGACCATCGGTCAAGCGACCATCATCCAAAACCTGTAATAACACATTGAACACATCAGGATGGGCTTTTTCCACCTCGTCCAGCAGAATCAATGAATAAGGTTTGCGTCTGACTGCTTCAGTCAAATAACCACCTTCGTCATATCCAACATAACCTGGAGGGGCGCCAATTAAGCGAGCCACCGAGTGTTTTTCCATAAATTCAGACATGTCCAAACGAATGATTGAATCTTCGGTGTCAAACATAAATTCAGCCAGGGCTTTACAAAGCTCAGTTTTACCGACACCGGTTGGTCCAAGAAACATGAATGAACCGATAGGGCGGTTGGGGTCTGCCAAACCAGAGCGTGAGCGTCTGATGGCATCGGCCACAGCTTTCACGGCTTCTTCCTGGCCAATCAAGCGTTTATGAATGGCTGCTTCCATTTGCAGCAGTTTTTCTTTTTCACCTTCCATCATTTTGGTCACTGGAATGCCGGTCCACATCGAGACAATTTCTGCAATTTCTGCTTCCGTCACTTTGTTGCGCAGCAATTTGAATTGGCTCATGTCCACATCGGTGGCTTGGGCAATTTGTTTTTCCAGTTCAGGTATCTTGCCGTATTGCAACTCTGACATTTTGGCCAAATCACCATTACGCTTAGCGACTTCGAAAGCCGCTTTGGCTTCTTCCAACTCTTCTTTCAAATGCGTGGTTCCTTGTACCGCCGCTTTTTCGCTGTTCCAGATTTCTTCCAGATCCGAGTACTCACGCTCAAGGGTTTCGATATTGGCTTCCAACTCCTCCTGGCGTTTTTTAGAGGCTTTGTCTTTTTCACGCAACAAGGATTCCCGCTCCATTTTTAATTGAATCAATTTACGATCCAGCTTATCCATTTTGTCGGGTTTGGAGTCAATTTCCATGCGAATGCGCGAAGCCGCCTCGTCCATCAGGTCAATGGCCTTGTCAGGCAAATTACGATCAGTGATATATCGGTGCGATAAAGTCGCTGCAGCAATGATGGCAGGATCAGTGATTTCCACTGCGTGATGGACCTCATAACGTTCATTCAAACCACGCAAGATGGCGATGGTGTCTTCAACCGAAGGTTCATCGACCAACACTTTTTGGAAACGGCGTTCCAGAGCCTTGTCTTTTTCGATGTACTGGCGGTATTCATCCAATGTGGTGGCACCAATACAATGTAATTCGCCACGAGCCAAAGCCGGTTTCAGCATATTGCCTGCATCCATCGCGCCTTCGGCAGCACCTGCGCCAACCATGGTGTGCAATTCGTCAATAAACAAAATCACCTGACCTTCCTGCTTGCTCAAATCATTGAGCAGGGCTTTCAGGCGTTCTTCAAATTCGCCGCGGTATTTGGCACCGGCTATCAAGGCACCTAAATCCAGTGACAACAGACGTTTGCCTTTGACCCCTTCGGGTACTTCGTTGTTGACAATGCGTTGTGCCAGGCCTTCAACAATAGCGGTTTTACCCACACCAGGTTCACCAATGATAACCGGATTGTTTTTGGTGCGTCTTTGTAGAATTTGAATGGTGCGTCTGATTTCCGCATCCCGACCAATGATGGGATCCATTTTTGATTGTTCAGCACGTGCAGTTAAATCCACGGTGTATTTTTCCAGAGCCTGGCGGTTTTCTTCAGCGCCCTGATCATCGACTTTGCTGTCGCCACGAATATCGTCAATGGTTTTTTCCAAAGAGTCACGTTGCGCACCGGCTTTTTTGAGCAATTGTGCGGTGGTGTCTTTGGAGTCCAATAAAGCCAAAGCAAACAACTCACTGGCAATGTATTGATCGCCGCGTTGTTGCGCCAACTTATCAGCCAGATTCAAGACTTTGACCAGATTGCTGGATAAGTTGACCTGACCGGTATTTTCACCAATCACCGGCATCATTTCGATGGTTTCATCAATACTTTGTCGCAATTGATGGACATTCACTCCTGATTTCATCAACACATGTTTGATGGAGGAATTTTCCTGAGCCAGCATCGCTGCCAGAACATGCGCAGACTCGATCATGTTGTGATCTTTGCCCACTGCAATGGATTGTGCTTCGTTCAATGCTTGCTGGAAATTGGTGGTTAATTTATTAAAGTTCATAATTTCCAATTAAATTTGTAGATTGAAACTAAAATGGGGGTGGTTTGGATTTTTTCAAATAGGGCAAACTGCAATTAATTTGACCGTATAAATTGTAAAAGGTGGGAGTGAAAATCAGGCTTTAAATCAATGTCATTGTGACCGGCATTGATGGTAATTATTTCTCGGTTTTTAACTGGCAATGCCGTAATGAGCGCATCGGTTCTTGACCTCGGAATCACTTCATCATGTTCGGCAACAATCACAAGAGTCCGTGCCTTTATCTTGTCGGCTCTCGATTTTGAGTCAAATTTCTGGGTCAGTAACCAGTCCACCGGAAAAACAGGAAAGAGTTCTTTGGCAACATTGGCAATGCTGTCAAAAGGGGTGATAAGAACCAATTGGTCTATCGCTCTGTTTGCGGCCAGAAATGTAGCGACTCCTGAACCCAATGAGCGACCAATAACAGTGATTTTCCCTGGGTGCTTTTTAATCACTTCATCAAACAGAGCCAATGCATCGGTATAAAGAGCTTGTTCTTCAGGCTCGCCAGCTGCTCCGGAATAGCTCCTGTATTTAAGCAGATAAGTGGCTTGATTCTTGAAATGCCTGTCAAAATCTTCGGCGGTGTAAATTACATTTTCTGCATTGCCACCAAAATACAAAATCACATCATCAAGGTTTTGATTGGTTACCAAGGTTTCCAGCACAGTTTCTTGGTTGGTAATTTTGGCTGTATCAAATTGATGAGGTATTGTAGCTGTTGGTTGAAATATCAGCGACTTCTGAAAGAGGTATAAACACAGGCATAATAATACATAGATGAAGGTCAAAGACTTTATCAAAGGTAACAGATATTTCATAAGGTATTTTGACTCATTCTTATTGATATTGTTCAGTTGAAAGTAACTGGGCGCATCAAATTATGGTTGAGACATTCAAATCCGCTTCCTTATCCCAAATGTGAGTGCAAAGATACCAATCATCAGTAATAACGAAGACCAGAGATTGAGAAAATCTACAGGTACAATTGTTGTTCCATCTCCCTGAACAACCAAAGTGACGTCTGTCAGATGCTGCCTGTCGGAGTTATTGGCTGGGAAAAGTGTATTGTGTCCGACCAAATTAACCTGAATTTGATAGGTGCGAGCTGTTAATTGACCTAAATTAAACTGAGTAGAAGGTCTGTCTCCAAAGCAAATAACGGGTTGTCCAGGAGGATAGGTTTGATAGCTGACGTCCAATATCAGATTATTGCCGCTTAAATTGAGATCAGAAATCAGCCCTTGTGGATTGGCTGCAACAGCAATTGTATGACCACAAAATTCTGGAAAAAGAACAATATCCAATAAAACCTCATCTCCCGCCATAGGGCTTTCAGGCGTAAAAATAATCGGTTCTAAATTGCCATCATAACTCGCTGTTTCTATTAAAGGGCTGGATTGAAAATAATCCATGACTTCCGTGACTCCCAAGGGGTATGGGTAAGAAACCAACAATCTGCGATACTGTCGGCCGGATGTGCTGTCGGGGTTGGTTGGCGGGGTGACAGGCCGATTAAAGTTGTACAAATACTCAACAGACTCTGGTGGATAATCATTAAAGATGGTTAATAAAGTTTGTGGGGTCGTGCCTTGATTGAATTCTTCAAAAATTTCATCGACTGTTTCAATGCCATCATCGGCTGAAATCAACAGGTAAAACACACCAGCGGGGCTTTGAGTTGTTAACAACAATAGGGCAATAAAAACCAGTGAAACAAATGGTTTTGAGTGTGTTATAAAGGCTGGTGAGTTCATCTGAATTGCCGTGATAAAAATATAAATCTAACTGAAGTTTAAATATAGAACAAGTCGTTTGTGAATTAATGCGCTGTTTTTGAATTATCGGAATGGTTTTGAATAAGGAACACTGAGTTTCATTCCGAGTTTTCATGATTTTTTGAAAGGCTTTTGGTGACAGTTGTTTTTTGAATCAATTCATAACCGTACACAATAATAAAAGCCATCAGTATCCAGGGCATCCATTTAAAAGCATTCTGTACCAATACCACATGTAAAGGGTTGCCAATGGCAAAGTCCATCAATGGTTGTCGAATCAGTAGCGCATTGATTGTTAACAATATTAAAGAAATAACACACGCTGATTTAAATTGCCCGAGTTTGATGAGTTTGTTTCTGGCCAGCACATAAATAAACATCGTTGATAAGCTGTATTCTATTGAAGTTATGGCTGCCAGGTATTTAACATTCCAGGAGGGTTTTAACTCCATACCTTGCATCTGGGTGCCAATCCATCCAGGGAGCCATTCTACGGTCAACACATGAATAACAAAACCTCCTAAAGAGCCTGCAACAGCCAGAACCAGTAACATCAGGATTTTCATGATTTCCTCCGAATTGACCTGTTTTCAGATAAATTTTACTGCATTTGATGGTTGGTGGCATTAAAACTGCTGAATTTACCCACAATAAGATACTTGCTGGGATTGTTGGGATATAATAACGAACGTTTGAAAGATTGAAATAACATTGAGAGAATTTGAATATATTGTGGTTGGTGCAGGCTCGGCTGGTTGTGTTTTGGCCAACCGCTTGTCGGCTGATGAAAACTGTCGTGTTTTGTTGATTGAAGCCGGTGGTAAAGATTGGAATCCTTTGATCCATATGCCAGCTGGTTTGGCCAAACTGGTTGGTGTTAAGTCGCTGAATTGGAATTATGAAACGGCACCAGAGCGTAACTTGAATGGGCGCCGAATGTATTGGCCTCGTGGCAAGGTTTTGGGCGGTTCTTCTTCAATCAATGCCATGTGTTATTGTCGTGGTCATCGCAAAGATTATGACCTCTGGGAAGCGCAGGGTAATCCTGGTTGGGGTGCTGAAGACGTGTTGCCTTATTTTCTAAAAAGTGAAAACAATGAACGATTAGAAAATGAGTTCCATAACAAAGGTGGTTTGTTATCGGTTACCGATCACAGGTACACCAATCCCTTAAGCGATGTTTTTTTGGAGGCGGCAGCAGAAGTCGGTTTTGATAGAACCGATGATTTTAATGGCCCACGCCAAAGGGGATTTGGCTATTATCAACTGACTGTAAAAAATGGCAAACGGCATTCAACAGCCCAAGCCTTTCTCAAACCTGCCATTAACCGTGATAATTTGACGGTCTGGACTCATTCCAAGGCGCAAAAAATTATAATGACGGGCAATAAAGCGACCGGTTTGATAGTCAAAAGAGGCAAGGAAGAGGTTGAAATCAAGGCTTGTAAAGAAATCATTCTGTCAGGTGGTGCCATCAATTCGCCACAATTGTTGATGTTGTCTGGAATTGGTGATGCCAAGGAGTTATCTGCTCACGGCATAGCCTGTAAACACGAATTACCGGGTGTTGGTAAAAACTTGCAAGACCATTTGGATGTCTGTCTGGTGCAGCGGTGTAAAGAAAAAATCACCTACGACACCACCAGTGAGATTCTTAGTGGGTTGAAATACTATTTACTGGGATCAGGGCCAGGAACTTCTAACATCGCTGAAGCCGGTGGTTTTTGGCAAAGTCCTTTGGCAGAAGATGATCGGCCTGATTTACAGTTTCATTTTGTCCCGGCCATGCTGGATGACCATGGGCGAAATCGATTGAAAGGTAATGGCTATACCCTACACATGTGTGTTCTGCGTCCCGAAAGCCGCGGTGAAATCAAGCTCAAATCAGCCAACCCTGATGATTATCCACACATTCAGCCTAATTATCTCTCTTCTAAAAAAGACCTGAGGCTGATGTTCGAAGGTTTTAAAATCCAACGAAAAATATTTGCTGCCAAGGCATTTGAGCCATATCGTGATGATGAAATTTTTCCAGGTAAAGATGCCAATACGGCAGAAAAAGTGGTTGAATTTATCCGCAACAAAGCAGAATCCATTTATCACCCAATTGGAACTTGTAAAATGGGCTCCGATGACATGGCCGTGGTAGATCAAAATCTTAAAGTCCATGGTATCGAAGGTTTGCGTGTGGTAGATGCCTCAGCGATGCCAACGCTGGTTTCAGGAAACACCAATGCACCGACCATCATGATGGCCGAGAAAATCAGTGATGTGATTTTGGGTAAGTAGTGCTGTCAAGTTAATTAAAGTCTTCAAAATGATATCCCTAAATATTCGGTATTTTCGATTTAATTTGAGATGGCTGAAGGTGTTGGGGGCAGTTTATTGTGGAAAACACTTATCATTACTGATGACCAAAGGGTCTCATAAAGGCCTTAAAGCCAGCTGTAATGAATGGTACCAGACGCTCATGAACGGCATCTAAATCACTGGATGCACACAGCCCGTCTGACAATTTATTGATACGCTCTGTTCCTGAAAAGGTCAGGGTCAGTGCGCCTGACAAAAAATGGTAGCACCAATATAAATCCTCGTCATTGGCGTCAGGCATATTGGCGCGTATGGCTTGCAGGAATTTTTTCGCTAATGGATCGAAATATTGACTCATGATGATGCCACCTAGTTCAGGGTGGTTATTGATTTGAGCAATGATGGCAAAATAACTCCTCCATCCTTTCCCGCCTTTGTTGCTGCGATTCAATAACGCATGGGTAAAAGCATCAATAATTTCGTGAAGTGGTGCTGGATTGGGTTTGGCGCGTCTGATACAGTCGTCGAGCGTTTGTATTCTTTCCCGATTGAGTATTTCAGCGCGACGTAACATCACCGCGTCAAATATGTCCTTTTTCTTGCCAAAATGATAACTGGCCAGGGCTGGATCAACATCAGCCTTGGTGGTTATTTGACGAATTGAAACCCCATAAAAGCCGCGTATGGCAAATAATTCTTCAGCAGCGTCGAGTATTAAATCCTTGGTTTTTTTCTTCGTAGTCATTGGTATACGTCGCTTTTTGATATCAACAATGGGGTTATCTTAGCATGCAATCATAGATTTTAAACATGCAAAAATTAAACAAGTGTTGAAATATATTAAACACATAATGTATTATCTTAAACAAATTTTTAACTACGGGGACAAAACATGCTTAAAAATAAATTATTCACAGCCATCCAACAGACTTTGTTGGTGTCTGGAATAGCGGCCTGCACAATAACTGATGCATGGGCTCAAGATGACAGCGACGATGAAGTATTGGCGTTGGATGAAGTGACAGTAACGGCAAGAAAAGTAACAGAGTCGATGCAAGATGTGCCTTTGGCTGTCAGTTCGTTTAGCCGAGAAGAGCTGGAAGATGCTCAAGCTGAAAATTTAGATTCTTTAAAAGGGGCGGTACCTAATATGAACTTGGTACAAGGCCGTGGTTCGGCCAGCAGCGCCAATATTTATATTCGTGGTATCGGACAGCCGGATGCGCTACAAACTTTCGACCCAGGTGTGGGTGTTTATGTCGATGGTGTTTACATGTCGCGTATTCAAGGCGCCTTGTTGAGCATGCATGATGTGGAGCGCATAGAGGTATTACGTGGGCCACAAGGAACCTTGTATGGAAAAAACACCATTGGTGGCGCAGTCAACGTCATAACCAGAAGACCTGATGGTGAGACCGCAGGTGAAGTCAGATTGTTGGCTGGGGACTATGGTGCCTTATCCACTTCGGCCTATTTCAAGGGTGCTTTATCAGATAGAACCTACGCCAGTGTTTCCGCATTGTATCGACTGGATAATGGCTTTGTAAAAGATTCCTTAACGGGTCAGCACTATAATGACAGGGACAACAACTCATTGAGATTTTTGCTCAGTTCTGAAGTAAGTGACCGCTTATCATGGGATTTATCTTTGGATTATACCGATCAGGAAAATGCCTTGACTTTGGGTCTGTCTGAATCACCTTTGATTGCTTTGGATTTTGCAGACTTAACCACACCAGTCTTATTGCGCTTACCAGACGCCGGAGAGTATGATTTTACTGGTAGAACCTCTTTTACTGATGATGAAAATCAGGAACTGCGACATGTAGGTGCCAGTTTTACTTTGAATTACAGCATCAATGATTCTTGGGATTTTAAATCGATCACAGCACAACGTGATTTGGAATCCGACTCATTCATAGATATTGATGCAACAGAATTTGAACTTGGGGATGTGTTTGTGGGTGTGGATCAATCTCAATTCAGCCAGGAGTTCCAATTTTTATTTGATAACAATGCCGGTTTCAATGCGGTATTTGGGCTGTATTACATGAAAGAGGATGTACCCTCACACCAAGAAGCTTATGCCGATGACTTTTTGCAATTAGGTGGCGTACCTTTGGAATTCCTCAGAACCATTGATGATGATTTGGAAACGACCAGTTATGCGCTATTTACTCAAGGCAGTTGGACGTTTAATCATCAATGGGGGCTCACCGCTGGTATCAGATACAGTAATGATGATAAAGATTATAAGAGAACCACATCCACTTTTTCAGCCAATGGTGCATTTTTGGAAGGTACTTTTGCCTTTGCTGACTCAGACAGTTGGGACAGCATAACCCCCATGCTGAGCGTGGATTATCAAATCAGTGACAACAATATGATGTATGCCAGTGCTTCGAAAGGTTTTAAATCTGGTGGATTTAATGGCCGTGCTAATGCCGCTTCAGATGTCAGTTCATTTGATCCTGAAACAGTTTGGACCTATGAAATTGGTGGTAAGTCACAATTTTTGGATAATCGTTTGAGATTGAACTATGCGGTATTTACTTCAGATTATGAAGATTTCCAAGCCAGGGTAGCTGAAGACATTTCCAGTTTTCCGGTTATCAATGCAGCAGAACTTGATATATCAGGCGCAGAATTGGAATTAACCTGGTTACTCAGTGCATCTACAACTGTGTACAGTTCTTTGGGCTATTTGAATGCTGATTACAAAAAGTTTTTTGACTTCAGACAACCAGACTTGGATCGCTCAGATGACATTCCTCCATTCTCTCCAGATTGGACATTCAGATTAGGTTTTAATCATGCCTTTTATTTGGATGGTGGTGCAATATTACGAATTGGTGTGAATGGTAATTTCACTGATGATATGTATCTTTCGGTGGATAATCAGGAGTCATTAACTCAGGATGATTATTGGTTGTTCAATGCCTATGCAGTATATGACTTCGCCAATCCAGCCTGGTCATTAACTATTGGCGGTAAAAACCTGACTGATGAAGTCTATAAAGTTGATGCCCAAGAGTTTTCAAGTGTCGGTAATATCCAAACGGCTTATTATGGTGATCCAAGAACCTGGTATGCTGCTTTGAATTATCGCTTTTAACTTCAGATCAACACCACGGTTTCAATGATTCCGTGGTGTTATTCAACTTGAATAATCTACATTACGACTGAAACAATTGATTCAGTGAAATATTGATTGGAACAACGCAGCATGCATAAAAGTATTTTATTGATAGGTTTAAGTGGACTCTTGTTGTCATGTGTCGCAGAGAAAACTAAGCTTGTAAAGACTCAGACCGCACCAGAATATAAAAAAAAGGTTTACTACGATGGCGAAAGTGATGATTTGTTAACGGCAGGATTGGGTCTTCCAGGGCTACTGGGGCCTGCACCTGTCTTGTCCGAGAATCCAACCGCGCAAGAATTACGTCAGGCCAGCTACTATCACCAATTTCGAGCTTTGAATGATCTTTCCAGCCCTGGGGGCTATGCTCGTCTTTATGGTTTCAAAGCTGATCAGGCGCCAATAGCTGGGTTTGAATTCTGGGAGCAAAAAGCCATATCTTCAGGGGCGGTGCACACCTTGGTTGTGCAGGTGCCAGATACCATGAACTTACAGCAACCCTGTCTGGTGGTCGCACCTTCAAGCGGTTCACGCAACGTTTTTGGTGCAGTTGGTACCAGCGGTGTTTGGGCATTGTTGAATGGTTGTGCCGTTGCTTACACAGATAAAGGCACGGGCACTGAAGTTGCATTGATTGGCAACCATGGTTTTCAAATAGATGGTGTGCTTACTGAGAAAACGGCCGAAAATCCATTGCTTTCGAGCACCAGTTTAAGTTCACCCAGCCCGCTGCATGTGGTGCAAAAACATCCATACTCTCAGGACAATCCGGAGGCGTATTGGGGTGATTTTGTCATTGATGCAGCCAATTATGGATTGGCTGTATTGGAGTCAGAAAAGCAAGTTAACAGGAAGGATGTACATGTCATCGCCGCTAGCCTCTCCAATGGCGGCGGTGCGGTACTCCGAGCTGCAGAGGTCAATAGTCAAGGTCTCATTGATGCCATAGTGGCCGCAGAGCCTCAACTCAATCTTAATCATTCATATCAGCTCAAACAGGATGAAAAGGTAGTTGATATCAAAACCAAACCTTTGCTTGAACTCTCAACATGGTTAAGTCTTTTTGAACCCTGTGCGGCTTTGGATGCTTCTTTGTCTGGTGCTCCATTCAAATTAAATACCGGGTTGATTCAACCTTTATTAGTACAACGCTGTCAGGCTTTGGTTGACGCAGATTTGTTATCAGGCAGCACTGTAGAGGAACAAGCTGCAAACGCGCTGACAAAAATACAGCAATCCATGATTGAAGCTGATGCATTGCAGATGGCTCAAATCAATACACTGGCTGGTATGTGGGGTGCGATTAACCACACATACAGCAACAGTTATTTACAAAAAACTGCCAAAGATAACTTGTGTCAATCTGCCATGAGCGCTTTTTCTCCGGTGGGGCAGCCACGTGAATTGACCCAGAGTGAACAACAGGGTATGTTTGCCTTATCCAATGGCATAGCACCTGGTAACGGTGTCGAATTGGCATACACCAATACGGATAATGTCGTTCAATCGCGCATGATTCTGGCGCCTGCATATGGCCTGGAGTCTCAAAGGTGTTTTTATAACCTCAGTCAATCTGATGACATGCAAAAGGCCTTGGCGACAATCATCGCCAAACCTGAGCAAAATAGCTTACCCACACTTATTTTGCATGGACAAGCGGATGGAACGGTTGCCATCAATCATTCCAGTCGTGCTTATTATCACCACAGTCAAAGTGCAGACAGTCCCAATGCTTTGATGCGTTATTATGAAATTGAACATGTTCAACATTTTGACGCTTTTCTGGCTTATCCGGGTTTTCAGGAAAA
>JAUHXW010000409.1 GCA_030426705.1 Gammaproteobacteria bacterium | reverse complement strand
ACCAAAATGATCATGAGCTGATCCATCATCAGCAAATAGTTTCGAATTCTGCATCCAACCCCATTGAGTTGTATTTTGAAAATAATAGACCGCACCTGAATCTGACCCATTATCATCATCAAGTACCATGCTGATGAGGGCTTGATCACCATATAAGCTTATAGCAGTACCAAATTGATCATTAGCCCTGCTATCAGTTGCATACAATTTGTCACTTTCCACCCAATCAATACCATCATAATCAAAAACATACACAGACCCAGAATCATCACCACGGTCGTCATCTAAAATGGCACCGACCATAGCCCGAGTATCATTCAAATTCAAAGTTACACCAAATATATCATTGGCCGCACCATCAGAAGCAAGCAACTTTTCATATTGTTCCCAGCTAACACCATTGAAATGAAACAAATATGCAGCTCCTGAATTCTCTCCATTGTCATCATCATTTTTTGCACCAATCAAGGCCCAATTTCCTGATAAGCTAACCGCTGCTCCAAACTCGTCCTCTGGACCTACTTCATCAGGCAATAATTTTGTTTCCTCAACCCAGTTGTTACCATCGAACTTATAAACATAGGCTGCTCCTGAGTTAAAACCATTCTCGTCGTGATACCTGGCACCTATCAAAGCCCAATCACCAGATATACTGACCGAAAACCCATACCAATCATAGGCTTCTCCATCATTTGCAGTTAATTCGGATTCTTGTACAGCTACCTTTAAGCTTGACCACTTATTTTCAGAAATAGAGACTGGATAGGGTGCATTCAAAGAGGTTTTGGCATCAACAAAAAATGGCGCCAGGAACACAATCAATTTCAATGTAGTAAGCAAATTCAGAATCTTCATAATTAATTTGTGACTTTAATAGCAAGTTAAAAGTTGAGCCATTCTAACCAATAAATGAATGAACACAAATAGAAGTGTTGTATTAACCGTTAATCGGTTCATATCAAATCGATTGTTATCTGATAGCTCTTCCCCTTTGAAGAAAAAAAACAACAATGCCTTATCAATTTTACGCAGCTTCACACCTTAGCCAACACCTTGGCTTGCTTTTGCCAGCGGTTGATCAATTGTTGGCAGGTTTTGGGGTTGGATTTGATTAGTTCAGCGGCCATGGTTTTGGCTTGTTGAAACAATTGAGCATCTTGTTCGGGATTGGAAAAGCGGAATTCCATGCTGCCTTTTTGGCGGGTACCGAGGATTTCGCCAGGGCCGCGGAGCTTTAAATCCTGTTGAGCGATTTTGAAACCGTCATTGGTTTCGCGCATGGTTTGCAAGCGGATTTGGGCATTTTCAGTCAGCGGTGACTGATACATCAACACGCAGTGGCTTTGCCGATTGCCCCGGCCTACCCGGCCGCGCAACTGATGCAATTGTGACAAGCCCAGCCGTTCGGCGTTTTCAATCACCATCAGGCTGGCATTGGGCACATCCACTCCCACTTCTATCACTGTGGTCGCAACCAATAGTTGAATTTCATTGCGCTTGAATAGGTCCATGATTTGATGCTTGTCATCGCTTTTTAAGCGCCCGTGAATCAAGCCAATTTCCAAATCGGGGAACCATGTTTTTAGTTCCTCAAAAGTATTTTCCGCTGCTTTGGCCCTCAGGTGTTCTGATTCTTCAATCAAGGTACAGACCCAATACGCCTGTTCACCATTGTCACAGGCATGGCGGATGCGCTCGGCCAATTGCGGCATTTTTTTATTGTCGAGTAAAACGGTATTAATGACCTTGCGGTTGGGTGGTAATTCATCAATCACCGAAATATCGAGATTCGCATAGGCAATTTGCGCCAAAGTTCTTGGAATTGGCGTGGCGGTCATGATCAAATTGTGCGGCATGACGTTACCTTGTTGCCCTTTTTGCTTTAACATTAAGCGTTGATGCACACCAAAGCGATGCTGCTCATCAATGATGACCAAAGCCAAATCCCGGTATGCCACATCGGCTTGAAACAGCGCATGGGTGCCGATGATCACATTGGCCTCACCGGCAATTTGCTCAAGCACATCGACACGTTCCCTGCCTTTTATTTTGCCTGATAAAAAGACGATGGTTTCTTCAGGAAAATATTGCTCAAGGGTCAGCAAATGCTGTTCAGCCAAGATTTCTGTCGGCGCCATCATCACTGCTTGCTTGTCATGTGCCAAAGCCGCCTGCATGGCCAATGCGGCCACCACCGTTTTACCACTGCCCACATCGCCTTGTACCAGCCTTTGCATGGGATGGTTTCTGGCCATGTCTACGTGGATTTCAGCCACAACCCGT
>JAUHXW010000408.1 GCA_030426705.1 Gammaproteobacteria bacterium | reverse complement strand
TCATTAGAGGACACGGCTTTTAAGACCAATCTGGAAGCGGCTCAAACCATAGCCAGACAGTTAAGGCTGAGAAATATCGGCGGTATCATTATCATTGATTTTATCGATATGATTGAAAAATCTCATAAAAATAAAGTGCTGCAAACTTTGGAAGAATGTTTGGAAAGTGACAGTGCACGCACCAATGTTTTGGGATTTACTGGTCTGGGTTTGGTGGAAATGACGCGCAAGCGTACCACCGAAAACCTCAACGACATGCTGTGTGAACCTTGTGATAAGTGCAATGGCAATGGCAGCATCGAGACCATTGAAACCATCAGTTTCAAACTGTTTCGTGAAATCAGTCGCTCAGTGAAACAATTCAAAGCCACCAAAGTGATGGTGATTGGCTCATCCAGATTGGTCAAATACATCATTGATGAACACTCAGAAACGTTGGCTGAAATGGAAGAAACATTGGGTAAACGCATCAGTTTTCAAGCCGAGGACAGTTACGAAAGGCATCAACATGACGTGGTGTTGTTCTAAAGTTTGATCTCATGACCAAGACCAAAAAACATCATTGGCTTTTTAAATTGTGGGTCAAACTTCGTGGTTTGATGGCGCTGTTGATTGTACTGGCGGGTGTTTGTGTGGGATTGTTGAGCCTGCTGTTACCTTTTGAGTCTTTGTACCAAAAACAATTGCAAGAATTCCTCGAAAAACAATGGGGACTGTCTGTTGAGATAGAAGAAATTGAAGGCTCATGGCATGGTTATGGACCGTACTTTTCATTGAAAAATTTGTCCTTAAGTGGCAAACAGACCATTGATCTAGAAGCTGCCAGTTTGTCAATCAATGTTTACCAATTATTGATGCCTGGAGGCAGAACAGGTATTGACTTAAGCATCAATAAAGCAGAATTGGGCATGATTCAGTCTGATCAGGGTGCCACCATCACCATCAATGACGAACAAAATGAAGCCAAATTCACTGAAATGCTTGATCGGGTGTTGGAATCGGGCTCTTTGCGGGTTAATGAACTGGTACTCAATGTGGCCAATCAACAGGGTAATGTATTACTTGCCGGATTGACTGCCGACTTTTTGTTGGAACAGGATCAGGATAACCGCGCATTCAGGTTGTTGATTCACAATGAAAACAGTGAGCAAAACATTGTGATTCGCAGCATTTCTTCCCGCAGCCAAACTTTAAGCGAAAATGCTCGATGGCACATCACATTCAACCAATTTGATTTGTCACAACTGCGCGAGTTGGTCAATGATGTGGTCTTGCCCGCAGGTGTTATAGAGGGTGAGCTGTGGTTCAGTACTGAAAATGGTTACATTGTTTCGTCAACGGGCGAGCTGAACTGGAAATGTGCTGATGATACCATGTCTTTTCGATTGGGCATTAATCATCAGGGTAAGGGCAAGGATTGGTTAAGTCACTGGCGCATCGATCGCCTGAGAATCAACAACAACCCTTTTGCGAACATTGATTTTTGGGGGCAACGACAAGGTGAAACCAGTGATTACAGAATCGACACCATTCCTTTGGCGTTTTTAAGCAAGGTTCAGGCAGAAATAAAGCCTCAGAAAGCGGAACAACAACAGTTACTCAATCAATTGCAAGGTGTTGTGACATCCGTTGAAGCCACTTACGATCATGCCTTAAACCAATTAACCTTTGCCCAAGCAGGGTTTGAAAATTTGACATTAAAGCATGACAGGATCGATTTCAAAGGGTTGGCTGGGGAGATTTTCTACGTTGATCAACTAACCAAGTTGAAAATTGACAGCAATGATGGCTATCTGGCGATACCAAAATTGTACAGAGGTATTTTGAACTGGCAGGAATTGACCGCTCAAATGGACCTGGACTTGGCTGCAGATTCACCCACATTACAATTGAATTCTTTCTGGTGTGATTGTGTGGATTTTGATTTAAACGTTTGGTTGCAAATGAACCTGGCTGAAATCAAATCAATCGTATTGGCGAGCCAAGTGACAGATGTGACCGTCAATAAACTTTGGAAATACTGGCCGCATGATGTTTGGAAGCCGAAAACCATTGACTGGCTGGATGACAGTTTGTTGGCAGGATTTGTAGAAAAAGGTTTTGTGTTTGTTCATGGTGATTTGGTTCCTGATTTGTTTAAAACAGGCGCTGCCGAATTTATTTCCCGGGCTTATGTCAAAGAAACCACCAATCGCTTCAGACCTGAATGGCCACCAGTTGAATCTTTGGATGCAGTGGCACTATTTACTGAAGATTCGGTGCATGTTGATGTTATACAGGGTA
>JAUHXW010000070.1 GCA_030426705.1 Gammaproteobacteria bacterium | reverse complement strand
GATGCCCTGAAAACATTCAGGCGCTCAATCAAGGAAAACCCCAATCTGTTTTTTTCATACCTGGCCATTGGTGATATCTATGCCTTGAAAAATGAGTCTGCCAAAGCCAAAGAGTATTATAAATTGGCTCTCAAAGTCGAAAGCAATGGTATTCCTGCCATCATCAAACTGTCCAAATTACTCTTGCTTGAAGGTGATTATGAAGCGGCAGCCGATGAGCTTCAAACCGCTGAGCTACAGTTTCCTCATGATCCACGCCTAAAATTACAAATGGGCATTCTGAAACTGGAGCAACAACAGGATGGTTTTGCCGAATTGTATTTCAAAAAAATTCTGGAGGACAACCCACAACATGTGCTTGCTGAAACCTATTACGGTATCAGTTTAATCAGCAGTGACCCTGAAAAAGCCAACAAAATCATCACCAACTTGGTTGATAAAAAAGTGCAATTACCGGAATTGATGGTTGCTTTAGGGATGATGTTTGCCAGAAACAAACAATACCACGATGCCATTCAATTCCTTGCACCGATTTGTCAAACTGAACTGGCCTACCCCAGTTGGTTACTGACTTTGGCCGAAGTTTGTGCTGCCATTAAACAACCCAACACAGCAATTGCGGTATTGAACAAAATATTAAAACGTGGTGACCATGCCAAAGCTTTACTCGTTTTGGGACAAATACACATGGTCAATGACAATATTCCACTGGCCATCAAAACCTTTAAACGCATCCAGGAATCGGCTGTTGAATATGGGATAGCTCTGTTACGTCGTGCAGAGTGTTTATATCAGTCTGAAGACTATGAGGCCGCCATTGAACTAATCGATCAATTGTTGCATGAAAAACCTGATCACAATGCTGCGGTTAAAGTTAAACTGAATGCTTTATCACAACTGAATCGGATTGATGACGCATTGGCTTTAATTGATGGTATTAAGCCAGAACAACAATTGGAAGATTTTAATCAACTGATGCATTTTTATGCCGGCTTGTTACAGGATGCCAAACAAAATTATGATCAGGCCTGGACCCATTTTTCCAAACTGAAGCATGACGAAGCTCATTCGATTCCTTTGCTCAGCAATGATGAGGAAAAAGTGGTGCAGAAATTTGCTTCCATGCCTGGAGAATCGGTGTTCCGATTTGTGATGACTGATCCTGCAACTGGCCATCATGACTTTTTACAATGGTTGTTAGACAACAAAGTCACTCCGCTGATTGATCGATTCACCACCACTGGCAGGACTGATGTCTTTTCACAGCATTGGACCATCGCATTGTTAAAAGACATGACTGATGCCCAAGCACACTTGTGGCGAAAGAAATACACAAAACAACTGAAACATGTGCTGGCTGAAGATGCAGAAAAGGTTGCTGATTTTTTACCTTTTACGCCACTCAATATAGCCATCATCAAAAAAGTTTTTCCTCAAGCTCAGGTGGTCGTGTTAAGTCGGAACTTTGCTGATTTACGTCTGCACAACCGTGTGTTTGGCACGCAGCAAATTCACTACACTCAAATGAGTAAAGTGATCAATCAAATGATTAACATGAGTCCAAATCTGAAAGTGGTTGATATTGATGCCTGGCAAAGCAAAGAAGCCATGCCCGTGCAAAACATAAAGCAAGTTTTTGGCTCAGAAGTCACTGACTTTAAACTGGCCGAAGGGTCACCGCTTGATCGGGTGATTTTCCCCTTCATGCACTGGAAAAATTACCAAAAACAATTGAACCAGTGATATCAGATTTTTTGCAATGGGTGGTGTTGGCTTTGGTTCAGGGTTTGACTGAATTTTTGCCCATATCATCCTCTGCACATTTGATTCTGGCTTCCAAATTTGCTGGTTGGCAAGACCAGGGCGTGGTGATGGACATCGCGGCGCATTTTGGCTCCCTATTGGCAGTAATGATTTATTATCGCAAAGACGTGATTCATATACTCAGCGGCAAGGATTGGCCTTTGTTCAATCAGTTGCTGATAGCAAGTATCCCATTGGCTGTGGCTGGTCTTTTGCTGGCCGGTTTTGTTGAAACTCAATTGCGTGCTGTTTGGGTCATTGCCGCTGCTTCTGCCTTTTTTGGCCTGTTGTTGTGGCTCAGTCAGAAATTGGCTCGGCAAGCATCGCTCGATTTAAAGAAAGCCTTGTTGATTGGATTGGCTCAATGTTTTTCACTGATACCCGGCGCATCCCGTTCCGGAGTCACCATGACAGCGGCTATGGGTTTAGGTTTGAGCAAGACCCATGCAGCCAAATTCTCTTTTTTGTTGGCCATACCGGCCATCCTGATGGTCAGTGTTTATGGCGGCTATAAACTGATACAACAACCTCAAGCCTATGAAATGAGTGGTGTTTTAACCATAGCCATACTCAGCTTTGTAGCGGCTTATGCATGTATTCACTTCTTTATGAAATTCATCGAAAAAATTGATTTTGTGTGGTTCATGCTGTATCGCTTTTTGCTGGCGGCATTGATTTTGTTGGTATGGTGAACCAATGACTTATAACTTGCCCAAAGAACTGAGTTTTGAAACCCGTTTTGGTGACATTGCGGCACTGCAATGGGGAACCGGCAACAAACAAAGGATTCTGGCTTTACATGGCTGGTTGGACAACGCTGCCAGTTTTTGGCATCTGGCACCCTTACTGATTGCACAAGGTTATGAATTCACTGCCATCGATTTTCCTGGACACGGACATTCCGACCACCGGGCGCCTGGGCACAATTATGGGTTTATTGACTATGTGATTGACATTCAAGCCGTGATGGAACAAATGGAAGTACCAGTTACTCTGGTTTGTCACTCAATGGGGGCAGCCATCGCCACCATGTACGCAGCCGCTTATCCTGAGCACGTCAAACAATTGATTCTGATCGAAAACCTGGGACCCATTCCTCCCTATGTGCCAGGCAAAGCAGTGGAATCACTGCGAGAGGCCCTCGATTTATGGCAAGCACACAGCCTGGAACACAAGCGCTTTTATCCTCATATCGAAAAAGCCATCAAAGCCAGACAAAAAGCCACACCGATGCCGGCTGAAGTTATCAGGCCCATGGTTGAAAGAGGCTTGTGTCAAACCACCAAAGGCCATCATTGGCGTACTGATAAACGATTGCGTTTACGCAGCTTTTTCAGGATGTCAGAACAACAGGTACAAGAGTTTTTGCAAGCCACCCAAGTACCAACGCAACTGATTGTGGCTGAACCCAGAACCTATGCTTTGCAATATCCGTCAATCGAAGACCGCATCAAAGCTTTGGACCCAGACAGGTTAGACTCATTGCCTGGAGACCACCACCTGCACATGACTCATGCACAAAATGTGGCTGACGTTATCATTGATTTTCTGAAAAAAAATCCGTCAAGTTCCTAATAAAGGCAAATGTTTGATTTTGTGGTATTGTAGAGACATAGAAACACAGTGTCTGAATGCTTGCCAGTTAACATTTTGTCCCAACTGAAACACCATGGCCCGGTTGCCCTCAAAGACAAATTCATCTCTGTACAATTCCCTAAATGATTCAACCAATGTAAACCGCATATTGCTCAGGATATTTGGCTTTCCAGTCAAACCTGACGGTACTGCCACCCTTGCAAACATAGCTGGGCTCGCCCCATTTGAGGGTTTCTTCAACATCCAAATCACATTCCTTCGCTGCCAATAAAATGTGTTCTCTAACTTTTTCAAGGCGGTCACTGCTTGAGCAGGATAAGTCGAAATTTTTTTATCTATCAGAGACGATGGCATATTTCGTGGATTTAGCTATTATTTTCTGACTATTTCAACACGATTAATCAATGAAACCAACACAAAACTTAACAATATCAACAAATACCAAGACACCAATTTTGATACAGACACCATTTGCCATTGATGGGTTTGGTTGGGATAAATCCAGGTGCTGGTATAAGTACCAATGTTTTCAGCGAACCAAATAAACAAAGCCACCAGAAACCAACCGAACAATAATGGCATCTTACGATATAGGTGCAAAACCTTGAAATGAATTAAGGAATGTCCTTGGGGCTTCATTCATTTTTGTTCCTGACTAAAATGAAAGCGACCGCGGCGGACATGGCTTGTAATCTCGCGCTCTTCGCCTCTGATTCGCATGCGCTCACCAACCGGCCCGGCGGGTCGAGCTGCTCAGCAGCTCTCCTGAGTGCGGAAAAAAAGAACACAGGTAGTTGCCAATAAAACCCAACGAAAATCCCAAATAAAATGATGGGTGAAGAAGTTCAAATATATCAAAACCACCAACACAACAGTCAAACTTTTCATCGGGTATGCCTCATACCTGAACTCAAAAATTCGCCAAGCTCTGGCAATGTAACTGCCCACAGCACTGTACATAAATCCGGTGAATAGAGGCACGTTGCCTATACCAAAAACATAAGCCTCAGGATATGACCATGAGCCAATGGCATCCGATGTTTTGAACAATTCCATCACTGTTGCAACCACATGGAATAACACAATCACCAAGCACTCCCTGAAGGTTCCCAACCTGGAAATTAACAAAAACACTTGAAATGCAATGGCCGCCAGAAAGATAAAATCGTAACGATGTAAGCTGTCAAAAGGATACCAATACTTGGTAACAATCATCACTGTCAGCAAGAAACCACCAAATAGGCAAGCATAGGCTTGCTTGATTCCAAACACCCAAAACTCAAATAGATTAGACTTTATTGCCATTGATTCGTTGGGTTTATGTTGATAGAAATTCACAGCATAAACGATAAATCAGGCAAATTAATGATATTTTTATGGCGATTCGGTGATTAAGTTTTAATATCCAACTTAAAGAGATTAAACCGTTTGATTGAGGCAATAAGTAAGGACTTTTAGCCTCATTATTTACGCAAATTGTGTACGCACTTTACCCATCAACTGATTGAATTTAGCTTGCATACTGGCGTCAATGTCTTGTGGGTCAAGTTTCAGGATAAGTTTAGCCAAGTGTAAAACTTCATGATGACTGCTGACACCTTCCTGTGTTGCTTTTTCAATGATTTTACAAATATCCTGGGCGGCTAAACCTTCATAAGATGACTCAGGAAATGAATTAACTGTTTTCATTAAATGTCCTCAAACAAAATCAATTTATTTGGACCATGTTAGCAAGAGTATTTGATACACTTTTTAGTAATCCATCACAAATCTGTTTATTGCTCTGATTGGATAATAACTTTAAACAATGATTATTGTGACGCAAACTATAACCTGTTAGCAGATGGTGAAACCAAAGCCACATAAGTCGCTAAGGAGAGCTGCTCAGCAACTCTCCTACGAAGACTCTGTTAAGTTGAAAATCCAAACTTCAGTGCGGTTATTGCGATAAACACCCATGGAATCTTCATTACTGTCAACAGGAACATGTTCTCCAAATGCCGTGACTTCAACATTTTGGATACCACGTTGTTTGAGCTCATAAGCAAGTAATTTACTGCGAATCAATGCCCTGTTGCGGTCAGTGGCAAGGTCGTTGGACTCGCCCGCAGAAAACCCTATGAGCCTGATTTTTTCATAAGGTACACTGTTTAAAAATGAAACCAGATTTTCGATATCCTGAGCTGATTTGTTGTCAATTTCTGCCCTGTCAGCCCTCATTCTAAATGTCATTGACAACCTGGATCCGTTTTTAACAATCTGTCTATACTGCTTTGGAAAGTTCGCCAGATTCTCTGGCTTTTTAGCCAGTATTTTTTGAGGGATAAATTGTTCTGATTCTGCCAGCTGCTGACCCTTTCGGGAAACTGAATAATCTATGAAATCAGCAATGTGGGGATTGGAAGAAGCAAACTTGTTGGCGTATAGATACAACCTGCGACTCAAAGGATAATCTTCTGACCCGATTGAAAAATGATTGGGCTCAATCGCAGGTAAACCGGTTCCTGCTGAAACCGCCACAATCATGTCTTTGCGCGCATAAGCCAATCCTGAAAAACCAATGGCTGAGTGATCATTGCGAACTTCATTGACCAATTCTGCATTGGATTCAAAGCGCCTGGCCGCTCCCAGTTTTTGTTTATACTTATCAAGGATCAAAGACTTGAATGTATCATAAGTTCCAGATTGGTCATCTCTCGCATACAAATTAATAGCCGCATCTTTGCCCCCAATTTGCGACCAGTTGGTGATTTTCCCGGCAAAGACATCAGCCAGTTGTTTAACGGTGATTGACTTCAAATTGTTTTCTGGATGAACCACAATTGCCAACCCATCTAATGCAACGATGTGCTCATTTTCAGCATTGGTCATGTCACCATTTTCAAT
The DNA here is from genome assembly GCA_030426705.1 of Gammaproteobacteria bacterium. Classification (GTDB taxonomy): domain Bacteria; phylum Pseudomonadota; class Gammaproteobacteria; order Xanthomonadales; family Marinicellaceae; genus Marinicella. The sequence continues at coordinate 5,091 of JAUHXW010000070.1, read as the reverse complement.
GATTAATTTCAAATTTTCTTGATGTTTTATTGGCCTGGAAGACATGGCAATATCAGCCTCATTGCCAATCAACGATTTAAATCCGGTACTCGATCCATGTGCCTTGACTTCAATACCAACCACTTGATTGATGTTGGGCAAAAATCCCAAAACAAGTGATTCGTTTGGTTTTGGCATGGGTTTAGTGGCAATAACATCAGATCCGATGGATTGAAGGTAGGCAGCAGCCAAAGCCGGAACCAGTTTACCTCCAATGGTGTTAGAGCCATGCAAGCGCAATATGATAGTGGGCTTGGTTTTGAGTAAATCCGTTGATATCAGGCCAGATTCTTGCAGTACTGCCTGATTATCTACTTGAGCAGATGACTCATCTTTTGACTGGACATTTGATTGGTTGGCGGGGATGGATTTATGGTTAACATGAAGAAAATAGTAAGCGGTTATTCCAATAACTATGATTAGAGCAATCAAGCCATCATAAATATGTTCTTTAAATTTCATACAACAACTCATGGTAAAAATTGCTGTATATTGTCTGTACTTTGAATTTCATAAATATGACAATCCAAAACCAATCAGACTGGCTTTTTAATAAAATTAAAAGAAGGGCAGCATTGTTTTACTGCCCTTTTAGAGCACGGTTAACCAGCAGGAAATACATAACTGGCTTGTAATCCCAATGGCACGCCGAGCCACCAGTAAGCCAGCAAGAATAAAGTCCAACCAGTCAGGAACACCACGGAGAATGGTAGCATCAAGGCTATTAATGTGCCCACACCAGTGTCTTTAACATATTTCTGACAGTAAACCACCACCAGTGGGAAATAGGGCATCAATGGCGTGATGATGTTAGAACTTGAATCACCCACACGATAAGCCGCCTGGGTCAAATCTGGAGAAATACCCAGCTGCATCAACATGGGCACAAAAATTGGCGCTAACAGCGCCCATTTACCTGAAGCTGAACCGACAAACAAATTCACAAAAGCTGTCAGGAAAATAATGCCAACAATGGTAATGGCGCTTGGTAATGCCATGGCTTTCAGTAATTGAGCGCCCTCAATCGCAAGCAGTGCACCAAGATTTGATTTGCCAAAGGCAGCCACAAACAACGCACAGAAAAACACCATCACCAAATAATAGGTCATGCCGCTCATGGCTTTGGTCATGGCATCAATCATGTCTTTGGTGGTTTTAAAATTACCTGCCACAAAACCATAGACCGCACCCGGAATCCAGAATAACAAGAAGATCAGCGGTACAATCGACTGCATCAAAGGTGCTTTAAAATCCTCAAGCTTACCCTCGTAACGCAAAGGTGAATCAGCTGGCCAAGCAGCCCAAACCAACAGAGCAACGCCTATCAACATGACCAATGATGCGATATAAAACGACTTTCTCTCATTACTCGAAATTTCATCCATTTTGGGTAAATCATCAGTATCGCCATCCAGTTTGGTGTTTTTCAAACGTGGCTCGATGATTTTATCGGTGATATACCAACCCACTAAAATGATGAAAATACTGGACACACTGGTGAAATACCAATTATTCAGCGGGTTAACTGCCATCTCAGGCTTGATAATTTGTGCTGCTGTTTGGGTAAATCCTTGCAACAATGGATCAATACCCGAAGGCACAAAATTGGCACTGAAGCCACCACTGACACCGGCAAAAGCAGCTGCAATACCAGCCACAGGGTGTCTGCCCATGGAATAATAAATCACACCTGCCAGTGGAATCACCAGCACATAACCCGCATCAGTAGCGGTATGACTGACAATGGCAATCAAAATAACTGTTGGCGTCAGTAACGCTTTAGGTGTTCTGCGTAACATCAACTTAATCGCCGTGTTGATATAGCCAGAATGTTCCGCCACACCAACTCCCATCATGGCCACCAGCACCACACCCAACGGAGCAAAACCGGTAAAAGTTTTGACCATGGTTGACAGGAAGTTAGCCAGTGCATCGCCGGTCAGTAAATTATTGATGACAATCGCTTCACCTGTTCTTGGGTCAATGGCGCTGAAGTCCACTCCCGACAACAACCAGGACAACACCCAAATAATCAGTAACGCGAACAGGAAAATGATGGCTGGATCAGGTAATTTGTTACCCACTCTTTCAACACCATTCAGAAAACGTTGAACCATACTTTGTTTTATTGGTTCATTATTAGACGGCTCAGTTGTGGCTGTTTCAGTCATTATACCCTCTTAAAAATTTAACCAGGTTGTTATACCCAATTAACAATGGTTATTCAAGTATGCAGTCAAATCATTGAATCAATGATTGACGCGTTTGTAAGCAATCAAATGCTCCGTTTTTGAACCATCTTTGTGATTCATCACTATATAGCCATCGATACGATTTTCGTCACGTTGATAAAAACTCAATCCGGAAAAGTGTACGGCTTTGTCTTCTACTTTAATCAATCTGAATTTAACAAAGTCCTCTTTGTCTTCCCAAGCCACAAAATCCTTGCTGAAATGTTTGACCAATAACACCAAACCGTCACCTTCTTCTTTAAGGAAGCTCTGAAAAATAGAAGATGCCTCTGGCTTACAACGATTTACAAGATCAAGGCGAATGGTTGCAAAAATAGTTATTCTATCTTAAAACTGTTCAACGCAGAGCTTGGGAATCGATGTAAGCCCCCTAGGGCTGGATTTAAAACACCCATCTTCTGCGTTATGGTTTTCACCAATGAGAATGACCATTGCTATCAAACCAAGCCTTGAAGCTGGATATTTTTAATCCAGCAGAGATATTTTCTATTTTTCAGAGCTTCCTTAAGTAACAACAGTTCATAAAAGTTAACGCCTTTTTCATCATCATACAATTTCCACATGCCCACCATAGAACCTGCTGAAGCCGGATTCCAGACTTCCTCAAATTTGCTGCCAAAAGCAGTGCCCTGCCATGAACCCACCAACCAGGAAATATCTGATAATTTACCCTTTCCCAAAGGTGCATCTTTAGGCAAATGATTGGTATGTTCAGTTAAAGGTTCTTGGGCGATGGCATGCCCACATAACAAAAACAAAACAATGATTTTCAACGATCTCATAATCAGCTCCAATTAACAGCTAATTTATTTTATAACATTTTGAAATCCAGTTTAGAATGATTGGTTTTTTTAGAAACTAATCATGAACATCAATTGGGTCAGACAACAGTTTCCGGTTTTTAATCAGGAAAAACACAACATGGTGTTTATGGACAATGCCGGTGGTTCGCAAACCGTCGGACTTGCCATTGATGCCATCACCGAATATTTAACCCATTATGATGTGCAGTTGGGTGCCAGTTATGCCACATCGGAGAAAGCTTCCGAGAAGCTCAACCAAGCCACACAAAACATCCAAACCTACCTCAATGCAGCACATTTGGAAGAAGTGATTGTTGGCCCCAGCAGCACCGCTTTGGTCAGGATATTGAGTCTGTGTTTGGCACAGCAATGGCAAGCCGGCGATGAGGTCATCATCACCGATGTGGATCATGAAGCCAATCGGGCTGCGTGGTTGGAACTACAAAAACAAGGGATTGTGATCAGGCAATGGCGAATCAATCCAGGCACTTTGGAACTAAAGACCAACGAACTTCTGGCTTTAATGTCAAAAAACACCAAACTGGTCTGTTTTACTCATGTGTCGAATATTCTGGGCAGTATTAACCCCATCAAACAATGGACAGAACTGGTACATGAACAGGGCGCCATAGTGTGCGTGGACGGCGTGGCTTATGCACCACATCGTTTGCTTGATGTTCAGGATTGGGATGTTGATTTCTACTTTTTCAGCACCTACAAAACCTTTGGCCCACACCAAGCCGTGCTGTATGGCAAACGTTACATATTGGAATCCCTGCCCAGCTTTAACCACGATTTTATCCAAACCTCACCGTATAAATTCCAACCCGGTAACGTCAATTATGAACTGTGTTACGCCATGGGCGAGGTGGTACAGTATTTATGTGACTTGGGCGCTGACCAAACTGATACTGAAATCAATCGAAACAACCTCACACAGGCTTACCAACAAATTGCCGAATACGAAGCAAGTTTGCTGCAACCCTTGTTGGACTACCTCAACTCAAAACCCCAAATTAAAATCATCGGCAACGCACAAAGCAACCCCAACCAAAGAGTCGCCACCTTGTCCTTTGTTCATGAAACCATCGATTCAAAAACAATCGTAGAACAAGTCGACCCACACCAAATCGGCATCCGCTTTGGTGATTTTTACGCCGTGAAATTAATCGATCATTTAGGTTTAAGGAATAAACAAGGTGTGGTACGAGTGAGTTTGGCGCATTACAATACCATTGAGGATATTGATAAGCTGATTAAAGTTATTGAAACAATAATTTAAAAAAATAGGTAATGTTCAATATTCTGTGTCATTTTCAAAAATTGTTACGCTATGAGAATGACTATGAAAGCAAGCTCTTCTTGAGTGGTATCATTAGCTTTTCCTCTCATAACGAACTATTATTACATCAGCATTGCTTTTAATTTTTTCAAACTCCGAAAGCATCAGATTTAGGGACCACTCCTCCCCTCTGTTTCCAGAACCTGCACCAATCAAAGGAAACGCTACACTACTGTATCCTTTTTCATTTACAATTTTCATTGCACTTTGAACTGACCTAATAACTGATTTTTTTGTTCCAAACCAAAACATATTTATGCCTGCCACGTGAATTATTGCCTTGAATGGCAATCTGCCACTCGAAGTTAACCGCGCTTCACCTAATGGAATTGGGCCATATTTCGCTACTTCTTTGAACGGCGCATAACCACCTCTTTTTTTTATAGCGCCAGAAATGCCTTGAGGTATGAGCAGCCACCAGGGAATGATATTTCTATTCCAAGCGTTTACTATTACATCAACGTTTTGGTCTAGTAAATCTCCTTTAACTATTCTGGTTTTCATCTTCTTTTGACCTGCCCCTAAAATATGCTTTTTGATGGGCGAAACCCGTACTATCAAATTGGTTAATTCGTTAATCTATTAAAACGCCCCAAGACTCACAAATACCACTAAATGGTTGCATGAGTGACGAAGCCTCACGTTGAGTTCTTAA
>JAUHXW010000069.1 GCA_030426705.1 Gammaproteobacteria bacterium | reverse complement strand
ATTGTGCTGCCAAAACCATCAACAACACCAAGCCTAAAATACTTAAAATCAGTCCCAAAGCATGAGAAAAGATATTGATTTTCTCTTCCAAAGGCGGGTAATACTTGACTGCAGATCGACTCATTTCAGTTTACACTTGTACGCTAAAAAGTGAATAGTATAACATTGCCAGAGCCATTGAGTGCAATGGTCTTAGCCTTTTTAATCAGTGACACATATAACGATCGACTTGGGTTAACCGAGTGACATCCAATGCGCCATTTGAAAAATCTGCAAAATCTGGCCGCCAAACAATACGGGCATTGTTATCATCTTGCAAAATGAAATCAATTTCTCCCCATTGCAGGAGTTCAACATCGTCAGCATCAAAATCAGGCAGAAAATCGGCACCTGAGGTAACTTGAATCGAAAGCGTTGCCTTATTACCATTGATAGGTCCCAAGCCAGTTAACCAGTACTGTTGGCCATTGTGATAAGTGTACCAGGTCATGATTAAACTACTTAATTCTCCGGTTTTCAGGACCTGTGCCATCAATCCATGACCGTTTTGTGATGGATTAAACCATGAACCTGAGTGACAACTGTTGATACCATAGGCAGAAATATCAGCAGGCTTAATTTCAGCAAATCGACTGAAATCAATGTTGCCTTGACCGAACTCTGCATTGATTGCATTCCATTGGAAATTCATGGTGTTCCGTTCAAACAGTTCCATCGTCACCGTGCCCCAAAGCTGTCCCTGGTAATCATTAACATCATAAGCTGAACCAAATTCAGGTCCGGATGTGATGTACATGTCTACAGTCGCAGATTGACCATCCACATCACCAGAACCAATCAGCCACATTTGTTGTCCTTCGTGATAAACATACCAGGATACCACAACTTTTGGAACACCATTTCCAAAGATTTGCTCAACCTGGATACCATGACCATTTTGAGCCGGGTTGAACCAAAGCCCTGTGAAATCCAGATTGACAGTTTGATTTAACAGGGTTGACAGGCCATTTAGTTCATCATAAATAACCACATCCAAGTCTGAATCGCTATCAACATCACTTATTGTAAACTCCCGGTTGTTGGTAGCTGGGTTGTCATATTCGTTGGAGTCCGATTCATAGCCGTCATTGGTTTTCAGGAATAATGCTCCTGAATCATTGATAACATCAACCAACCCATCCTGGTTAATATCTGCTAGCAAAGTGGGTAGGCCATGCGGAAATTCTAAACTTGAAAGGTTTAATTGGCTGTTTTCATTCAAAACCAAAACAAAGTCATCATTGACTTCTTTATTCGTCAAAATATCCAAGTCGCCATCACCATCATGATCGAAAAAAACCAAATTTTCATAATGCAGGCCTTCAATAGTCACTTCCCGATTTTTACTTAATTTACTGCCATCGTATTGATACTCAATCACTCCGAGGGTCGTTTCACCAAAAAAATCAAAATAATTTTGAGCAATGATAACAGCTTGGCCACTGTTATCTAGGTCAACCAAATCGGCACTGCGAAATCCTCCCTCAATGGTTTGTACATGTTCAAAACCCTGTGTGCCGTTGTTTTGCATGACATAAATACTGCCCAGGTATTCCTGAACTATAAAATCCAAATCACCATCTTGATCATAGTCACCAGCCTCGACCCTATATGCCGAAGGGGCATCAATTGTTAGGGGTTGTCGATCAAAACCATTCTCCTGATCGTTCAGCAACACATCAACTTGGCCAAACCTTTTGATTAAAATCAAATCTCCATAACCATCACCATTTAAGTCAGCAGCAGTATAGCGATAAATTAAATCATTCGCTATTTGGGTAAAATCAGCAAAACCATTCCGGCCATTTCCTAGTGCCACCTTTACCCCGCCTATACCAGCAAGAAGCACGTCTTGATGACCATCATTATTCATGTCAAGCACTTGTGGAGAGTGAAACTCACCCCATTTGCGATTCAAGGATGCTTGTGAAATATTTTCAAAATCACCCGGCGCATTTTGTTGCCAAAGGTGCATACCTGTGGCGCCCAATGAAACCACATCAACATCACCATCGTTGTCAAAATCTGCCTGAGCCAAAGCATCAACTCGATTTTCGCTCAACTCAACTTCTGTACCACTCAAATCCACTTCTCCGGCTCCATTGGTGTAAGCAATTCTGGAATTAAAATCCACATTTGACGCAAACCAGATATCTAAGTCTTGATCACCATCAGCATCAAAGAACAATCCAACCTGTTTTCCAGGATTCGCCGTGTAAACTGCTACAGGAACAGCTCTGAATGTACCATCGCCATTGTTGAGATACCTGGGTAAATGAAATTGTGAATTGAATATTTGAATATCCATATCACCATCCTGATCAATATCCTCCACCATGGCGTTATAGGGAAATGTATTGGCTGAACCAAATGAAACCTCTGGCGTGACATATGAATTGAGATTGAATTCGCCATTACCATTATTAAGATACACGGTCAAACCAGACCCCAGGGACCATAAATCCAACAAGCCATCCCCATTGTAATCTGCCAGCCTGGTTACATTGAAACCAATGTCCAATTCAATCATCTCAAATTGGCCCTGCCCATCATTGCGATGTAAATATATTCCCACTGGTTCTCTACCAGAACTTCTTTGCACCCTAATGACATCAATACTTCCATTGTTATCCAAATCTCCAGCAAGCAGCTCATCGGCACCCGTTAGAAAATCATTATGTGCTACATCTAAATCATTCTTGGTGAAATTTCCCTGACCGTCATTGATATACAACGCATCTAAATCCTCCGTTTCGGTTGAAGTCAAACCTGCCCAAATATCCAAATCACCATCATTATCAAAGTCTGCCAACAGCGCATCTTTAGCAACTCCTGTATTTAATTGCTGGCTTGCTGGTTGAAAACCATTTGAGCCTGCATTCAGATAAATAATGATGCCAGAAATATGTTCGGTTGTGACCACCAAATCAATCAACCCGTCTCCATTGACGTCGCCTGTTTGAATATCCCTGGCGCTTGAAATTTGCGGTAAATAGGCATTCCTTTTAAGAACTTGAGCTGAAGAGGCAAAAGTGCCGAGAAGCAGGCATAAAATTATCAGGCGTGTGTTGTTCATGTTATCGCATGTAAAAAAACGATACATTTTAAACACATAAGCACTGTCAATCAAATCACCAAAGACTGTGATTCAAGTAACAACGAATATCAGGTATATGTTGATTATCTAATGGCTTTAAAACCTATATCAGTGCGGTAGTATTCGCTGCCCCAACTGATTTGCTTAACGGCCTCGTAGGCTTTGCTTTGCGCCTGTTGCAAATCTTCATCTAAAGCACACACACACAACACCCGACCACCACTGGTAACCACATCACCATCCTTACTGGCGGTTCCGGCATGAAATACCTTGATGTCATCTGCCATCTGGTCCAAGCCATGAATGGCATGGCCTTTGTCATACGAGAATGGATAGCCTTTTTCAGCCATCACCACGCCCAAGGCGTAACGTTCATCCCAATCACATGAGACTTCATCCAAACGGCCATCGATGGCGGCCAGACACAATTCGTCCAGATTACTTTGCAAACGTGTCATGATGGGTTGGGTTTCCGGATCACCAAAACGCACATTGAATTCCAACACTTTGGCCTGGCCTTGGGCATCAATCATTAAACCCGCATACAAAAATCCGACAAATGGATGACCATCTTTGGCCATACCATCCAGGGTGGCCTGAATGACTTTTTCAGCGACTTGTTGGTCAATTTCCGGGGTTACCACTGGCGCAGGTGAATAAGCACCCATACCACCAGTATTTGGCCCAACATCACCATTGTCACGGGCTTTGTGATCCTGCGAAGTGGCCATTGGAATGAATGTTTTGCCATCAGCGATGACAATGTAAGAAGCTTCTTCGCCTGACAAGAATTCCTCAATCACAATGCGACTGCCGGCATTGCCAAATTTGTTATCGGCCAACATATCAGCCACTGTGGCTTCAGCTTCAGCCAAATCTTCAGCAATGATGACACCTTTGCCTGCTGCCAAACCATCGGCTTTGATGACTATGGGAAACGATTGGTTTTGCAAATATTCATTCGCTGCAGCCACTTCGGTGAAAACTTCATAGCTTGCAGTAGGAATTTGGTGTCTTTTAAGAAAATCTTTGGCAAAGGCTTTTGAGCCTTCCAATTGGGCAGCGGCTGCAGATGGACCGAAGCATTTGATGCCAGCTGCTGACAGCGCATCCACCATACCATCCACCAAGGGTTGTTCTGGACCCACCACCACCAAAGAAACATTTTGCACCTGACAAAATTGCACCACCGCAGTAAAGTCAGCGACGTCCAATACCACATTGGTCAAACCAGATTCCAATGCCGTTCCGGCATTACCCGGCGCCACAAAAGTTTGTTCAACAGTAGTTGACTGACTGAGCCGCCATGCCAAAGCATGCTCTCTGCCGCCTGATCCTATAACCAAAACTCGATTCATCATAATTCCTCTGTTAATGGTTAAAATGTCGCATGCCAGTAAAAATCATGGCCATGTCATGTTGATCTGCCGCCTGAATCACTTCTTCATCGCGGATTGAACCACCCGGTTGAATCACTGCAGTGATACCGGCTTGTGCCGCTGCATCGATGCCGTCACGGAAAGGGAAAAACGCATCCGAAGCCATCACTGAACCCGGTACTTTGAGACCGGCATCATCGGCTTTGATTGATGCAATTCTCGCAGAAACGACGCGACTCATCTGACCAGCCCCAACACCAATGGTTTGCTCATCTTTGGCGTAAACAATGGCATTGGATTTAACCCATTTACACACTTTCCAGGCAAAAGCCATATCGCTCAGTTCCTGTTCAGTAGGTTGGCGTTTACTCACCACTTGTGCATCTTTGACATCAATCATTTCAATATCAGCATCCTGCACCAACAATCCACCACTGACACGTTTATACATCAACCAGGGCTTGTTTTGTTCTGGTAGTTTGCCACAACAAATCACCCGCAGGTTTTTCTTGGTGGCAAATATTGCCAATGCTTCCTTGTCATATTCAGGCGCCACAATCACTTCAGCGAACTGTTTCTCCAAAATGGTTTCAGCCACTTTGGCGGTTAATTTACCATTGAATGCCAGCACACCACCAAAAGCCGAAGTCGGATCGGTAGCAAACGCTTTGAGGTAGGCCAAGGTCAAGTTGGACTCAGTGGCCACACCACAAGGATTGGCATGTTTAACTATCACACAGGCGGGTGCATGCTTAAACTCTTTAACGCATGATAATGCAGCATCGGCATCGGCAATGTTGTTATAAGACAAGGCTTTGCCTTGAATTTGCCAGGCATGACCGATGGTACCTGAAGGCGGATTTTGTTCGGTATAAAAGGCCGCTTTTTGGTGCGGGTTTTCACCGTACCTGAGTTCTGAACGGTGCTCAAACTGTTTGGTGAAATACCTGGGGAAATCTTCTTTTTCTTCGGTGTCATTGATGGCACTGAGGTAATTGGCAATCAATCCATCATATCGTGCGGTATGAGCAAAAGCTTTGGCCGCCAGAATGTGTCGATTGGCGTGAGAAATACCATTGTAGGTGCTCAGCTCATCCAGCATTTCTTCATAATCATCTGGATTAACCAAAACCGTAACCCGGTCATGATTTTTTGATGCGGCGCGTATCATGGCGGGACCACCGATATCAATGTTCTCAATGGCATCTTCCAAGGTACTGTCGGTATTTTTAATGGTGGATTCGAAAGGATACAAATTGACCACCAACAAATCGATGCCTTCTATACCATGTTCTGACATCACCGCATCGTCAACACCATTTCTGCCTAACAAAGCACCATGCACTCTGGGATGTAGGGTTTTGATGCGACCATCCATCATTTCCGGAAACTCGGTATATTCAGAAATTTCAGTCACCACCATCCCCTGCTCTACCAGCATTTTGGCGGTACCACCGGTGGATAGGATTTCTACACCCAATTTTGACAGGCCTTTGGCCAGTTCAACAACATTGGTTTTATCGGAAACGCTGATCAGCGCCCTTCTGATGGGTACACGATTTTGTGCCATGATAATGTGATTGTGCTCAAAGAGCGGGGTATTATAAACGCGTTTAAAATCGAAGTTAATTGATTATCAAAGTTTTTAAGAGGCTTTTGCTCGATTCTGGGTGATTGAGAAAAGGTCTCCTTAAACTGAATTGATTTTCAACTTGCGCATTTTATTACGCAATGTAGTGCGGGTGATGCCAAGCAGTTCGGCGGCGTTGGTGCGGTTGCCTTTGCACCATTTCAAAACTTCAAGAATCATGCCACGTTCAGTTTCTTCAATCACCAAATCGTACAAATGATTGGTCTTGTGACCATTCAGGGATTCGAGATAGCGACGTACAGCTTCACGGGTAAAGGCTTTTTGGTTGTATTGGCCATTACTCATGAACAAAACTCATGGTTGTACAAAGCCAATTTCAAAGGCCACAGCATTGTCACCCGGGCTAAGGATTTCAAGATTCACAGGAATCAATGTGTTGCTGACAAATCCTGATCGCAGCACATCGCTGGGGACATATTCGCTGGCGACAAAACGTCGCATGGCCACGATTTGGCCATTGAGGTCAGATAATTTAATTTCCAAGGCTGGGAATTCCAGGTTGTCCTTATTGCCATTGATCATGCTGGCAGAAATAATCAGCGTGTTGTCACGGCCTGGGTGCGGTCTGATGTTGCGTGAAACCAATGAAATGGCATCCAAATCTACGTTTTGCGCATCCTGTTGACAACTGATGAGTTCACAAACTGTTTCCTTGACTTCTCCTTCAGGCAATTTCAATTGTCCTGTACCAATCGCAGCTTGGGCTTGCCACAACAAACCGGCAAGCATCACCAAAGTTAAGCCACTCCATAACCAGGTTGGACTTGTGGGCTGGGTTTCCTTTTGAACTTTATCAGCCACAAAGGGGACATCTTCAGGCGATTCAACAGCAGATATAAATTCCGGAACCACCGGTTCTTCCAGTTCTTCCTCAACGGTATCGGCCACCAGCATCGAATGATAAGCCTGGGTCAATAAAGGTGGCGCATTGTCAAAATCATGTAACAACAAATCTTCATCTTCATGAGGCCTTTCCGCACTTAAGGTCTCTAGACCATCAAAAACAGTCCCGCACAGATTACACCTCACATGGCCTCTGGCATGCGTCAAGTGATCGACTTCGATCACAAAAACTTCACCACATCCTCTACATTGCGTGTACAAAATTAATCTCTAACAAAATTTACTTTCGGAATCATCGTATTCAGCTTGCTGCATCCTTTCTACCCTCAACCCGCACCCAATCTTTATCAATTTCAGCGCCTATGTCAATAAAGTGCTGTTGATATTTTTCACATATCATGTTTTTCTGTGACTTCAGGATGCCGCTGAGCACAAAAAAGCCTCCCGGCTTCAGCATTTTGTGAAAATCGCTGCAAAACATCATCAATGGTTCAGCCAATATATTAGCCAAAATGCCATCCTGATTTTTGATGGTTTCCACATTTTCAGGATCAACCACAACAATACCGTCTTTTACACCATTTTTTTCGGCGTTTTGCCAGGTCGCTTGTATGGCCTGTTCATCAATATCAACACAAATCACTTTTTCAGCGCCGTGCAATAAAGCCATCACTGCAAGGATGCCAGAACCACAACCGAAGTCCACCAAAGACTTGCCTTTGACATCATTGGCATCCAGCCAACGCAAGCACAAAGCCGTGGTTTCATGGGTGCCAGTACCAAAAGCCAGCCCCGGATCCAATATCAAATTGGTGGCATTTTCATCAACCACTTCATAACCATCTGGAATCACCCAACTGTTTTCGCCAAAGCGAATCGGTTTAAAATGATCCATCCACACCCGCTCCCAGATTTGATCCTTTAGTTGTGTTTTTTGTTGTGGTAAATCAGGATATGCTGTGGCCAAATCCTCACTGGCTTGTTCCAGTTGATTTTGATTATCAAAGAGGCCGATTAACTTGATGTGATTCCACAGTGGCATTTCTCCCGGCCCTGGCTCATAAATCGGCGAATCTTTGCCATCAACGTATGTGACACCCACAGCGCCGGCTGCAGTTAAAACATCGTCAATGTCTTGAGCTTGTTGCTTTGAAACCTGTAAGGTCAGTTCAAAAAAAGGCATACCATGTATTTCTGGGTTTATCAGTTAGTGTCCGGAAAACTATAAAATTCTCTTTATCCGTCATTCCTGCGCAGGCAGGAATCTTCTAAATTCCAGTATACGGTATTTATCAACAAGACTCCTGCCTACGCAGGAGTGACGGTTTTTTTTAAAGTTTATTATCTCAATTGAGCTTGAATTCATTTTAATTTAAGCTATTTATAACATCTTTCAATATTTTTTCCGACAGTAGTGAGGAGTTATCGGGAATGGTATTGTAAAACAAAAGGAATACTCTTGGGGCTTATTTCAAATCTGTTCCAGACAGATTTGAAAGCGACCACGGCGAGTATGGCTTATAACCTCGGGCTTGCTCTTTCTGATTCGCTTCGCTCACCAACCAAGAGCGCCGGTCGAGCTGCTCAGCAGCTCTCCAGGGCTCAGAAAAGAGCCCTTGGTGTGTTATTTTTGCTCGTTAAGTCTTTTTTCCAGATAATGGATGTTTTTGCCACCGGCGACAAAGCCCTGATCATTCATGATGCGTTGTTGCAACGGAATGTTGGTTTTTATGCCATTAACCACCGTTTCTGCCAACGCCAAACGCATACGACGAATGGCGGTATGACGATCTTCAGCGTGAGTAATGATTTTACCTATCATCGAATCATAATTGGGCGGTACCTTATAACCATCATAAACATGAGAATCAACCCGCACACCAGGCCCACCAGGTGCATGAAAAATTTCAATCGTGCCAGGTGATGGCATAAAAGTGTTGGGGTCTTCAGCATTGACCCGACATTCGATGGCATGACCATTGAGTTTGATGTCAGATTGTTGGATTTTTAAGGGTTCTCCCGCGGCTATCAACAATTGTTGTTTAATCAAATCAACACCAGTAATCAGCTCTGTGACCGGATGTTCAACCTGGATTCGGGTGTTCATTTCAATGAAATAAAAACGGCCGCCGTCATACAAAAACTCAAAAGTACCAGCACCTTCATATTTAATCCTTTTACAGGCTTCTACACAAACCGAGCCAATTTGCTGGCGCTCTTCTTCGGTCAAACCCGGGGCCGGTGCTTCCTCAACCACTTTTTGGTGACGACGTTGCATCGAACAATCACGTTCACCCAAATGAATGGCATTGCCATGCATGTCGGACAACACCTGTATCTCAATGTGTCGTGGATTTTCGAGGTACTTTTCCATGTAAACCGTGTCATCACCGAAAGCCGCCTTGGCTTCAGTTTTGGTGGTCATGATGGCATTGTTCAAAGCCGCTTCAGTATGCACCACACGCATACCCCGACCACCACCACCGGCAGCGGCTTTGACAATCACCGGATAACCAATTTTTTTGGCAATGCTTAAGTTTCGCTCGCCATCTTCATTCAATGGGCCATCCGACCCTGGCACGCAGGGAACACCAGCGGCTTTCATCGCTTCAATGGCTGCCACTTTGTCGCCCATCAGGCGGATGGTTTCAGCTCTGGGGCCAATGAATTTAAAACCGGACTCCTCAATACTTTCAGCAAATTCAGCATTCTCCGCCAAAAAGCCATAACCGGGATGAATCGCTTCTGCGTCAGTCACTTCGGCGGCTGCAATGATTTTGGGGATGTCCAAATAGGATTCAGCAGATGATGGCGGTCCAATACAAACAGACTCATCAGCCATACCCACATGTTTTTGCGCACGGTCTACAGTCGAGTGTACTGCTACGGTTTTGACCCCCATGGTTTGGCAAGCCCTGAGAATCCTTAAGGCAATTTCGCCCCGATTGGCGATGACTATTTTACTGAACATCATGCACCCTCAATTCATTCAATTTCAAACAGAGGTTCATCAAATTCAACAGGCTGGCCATTTTCAACCAGTATTCTTTTGATTTTGCCTTTGAATTCGGATTCAATTTGATTGAACATTTTCATCGCTTCAACCATGCACAGTGTGTCACCGACATCAACACTCTGACCCACTTTGACAAAGGGTTCTGAATCCGGCGATGGGCTGGCATAAAAGGTACCCACCATAGGGCTTCTGACCAATTTACCCGTAGGCTCATCAACTTGCGGCGTTTCAGCAGCAGGCTCAGCGGTATTTTGCATCGAAGCAATTTGAGTTGCTGCTGGGATAGCCACTTGTGTTTGGACCGGCGCAGCAGGGGCTGCCTGACTGACTCTTGACAGTTTAACCGTCTCTTCACCTTCGGTGATTTCCATCTCTGTTAATGAGGATTGTTCTAACAGTTCAATGAGTTTTTTTATTTTTCTGATATCCATTGATTTACCTTTATAATTTTTTTTTGGACCAATACTGAAGCGCCATCTCGTAACCCAACGAACCCAGGCCGGTGATGGTACCTACTGCCACGTCAGAAAACCAGGAATGGGTCCTGAACTCTTCACGGGCATGCACATTTGACAAGTGCACTTCAATAAATGGAATTTGTGTCGCCAACAATGCATCACGCAATGCCACAGAGGTGTGTGTGAACGCCGCTGGATTGATGATGATGCCTGCAATGTTATCCTGATGGCATTGATGAATAAAATCCACCAGTTCGTGTTCGGCATTGGATTGCTTGAACCGCAAGGTCAAACCAAACTGTTCCGCCAGATTGGACAGGGATTGATTGATGTCTGCCAAGGTTTCATTGCCATAAACTTCCGGCTCACGAACGCCGAGCAAGTTCAAATTTGGACCATTGATGATGGCAATTTCATGCATAAGGAAACATTAATTTCGCTTCTAAGTTCGGCGATTGTGCATCAAACTGTAGCGAATGTCCAGAAAGTTGCTCAATAAAGCAAATTTTCAAACGTTTGTTTCAGCTCGGCTGCCGATTTATAACCAAAGAAGTTGTGTTGCACCAACGGTTTGCCCTCTGCATCAAAAAACAAACTGGCCGGTGGTCCGACAACGCCAAAATGTTTCATCAGCTCTGCATCCACTTCGTCATTGGCAGTGACATCTGCTTTTAAAACAGTCAATTGTTCAGATAAAGCCACAATGTCTGAATCTCTGAATGTGGTGCGTTCCATGTGTTTACATTCGGTGCACCAATCAGCATAAAAATCGAAAAACACCGGTTGGGTGGTTTGTGCCAATTCACGATTCAAATCATCCAGTGATTTGATTTTTTTGAACACAACTTTTTGCTCCATCGTGACGGCGCCACCGCTGAAAACACCTTTTAAAG
>JAUHXW010000407.1 GCA_030426705.1 Gammaproteobacteria bacterium | reverse complement strand
GACTCATATAACGAATGGTACCTACCAGTGAGCCTTGTTGAGTTAAGGCCGGATCGATATTTTTGCTTTCGTCTGGAGCTGCTCTTTTGGGTTGAGATAAGGATTGGGCGATGCCGAAATCCAGCACTTTTAACTGGCCTTGGTTAGTAATCATGATGTTGTCAGGCTTTAAATCCCGATGCACAATACCATGCTCATGCGCCACCGCCAACGCACCGGCCAAGTCAGCCAAAACTTGCCATTTTTGTACTTCAGTTAAAGGTGTTTTATAAAGAGGTTGCCCCTCGATAAATTCCATCACCAGAAAATCACCCTGCCCGGTTTCTACATAGTCATACAGTTGACAAATCGAAGGGTGGTTGATCTTTGACATGATTTGCGCTTCGCGCACAAAGCGTTGTTGGGTCGCCGGGTTTTGTAAATGCTCTGACCGAATTGATTTGACCGCCACCTGCCGTTCAAGCTTTTCATCAAAACCCAAATAAACCGAGCCCATACCGCCTTGACCCAACAATTTTTCAATGCGAATGCGGTTGATTTTTGTGCCCGGTTCAAGCTCGTTGGTTTGTTTGTGATCGAATTTTTGAGAGGAGCTTTGCAAACAAGCTTGCTGTTGGCTTTCATCAGCCAATAAAGTTTCCAACTGGCTTCTTAGGGTTGAGTCATTGATTTGTTCAAGCAAAACCGTTCGCTCCCGGGTGTTCAACCCCAGGGCTTTTTTTAACAACTGCTTGGTCTTTTCCGGTTTTTTCAAATCACACGTCTATTACAAACACTTTTATTATACGGTAAACATTGGAGCACAAAAAAGCCCCGACTGAGCGGGGCAAATTTCACAAGAAAGGTATAACGAGACCTCAGTCAAACTGATTCATGGTGTTTTTGGCACCTGATGCTTTCAGGGCGGCATCACCAGAGAAGTACTCTTTGTGGTCATCTCCGATGTTTGAACCGGACATGTCCTGGTGTTTTACACAAGCGAGTTTTTCACGAATTTCCTTGCGTTGTACACCTTGCACATAAGCCAACATGCCTTCTTCACCGTAGTAACCTTTGGCCAATTGGTCGGTTGACAAGGCTGCGGTGTGGTAGGTCGGTAGGGTAATCAGGTGATGAAATACGCCAGCTTCGCGTGAAGCATCTTTTTGGAATGATTGGATCATTTGATCGGCGCGTTTGGCCAATTCGGTGTCATCATACTTAACATCCATCAAGCCATCACGGTCATACGCTGACACATCTTCACCCGCTTCCAGCATGGCATCGTAAACCTGCTGACGGAAGTTCAGGGTCCAGTTAAATGAAGGTGAGTTGTTGTAAACCAGTTTGGCATCGGGAACCACTTCTCGGATGCGTTTCACCATACCGCCGATTTGTCCGACGGTAGGTGTGGCTGTTTCGATCCACAACAAGTCGGCACCATTTTGTAAGCTGGTGATACAGTCGAGCACACAACGGTCTTCACCGGTACCGGGTTTAAACTGGAACAAACCGCTGGCAAGGCGCTTGGGTTTAACCAGCTTGCCGTTTTGTTTGATCACAACATCACCGTTATTGAGGTCTTCCAGGCCAATTTCATCACAATCAAGGAAAGCGTTGTATTGATCGCCTAAATCACCAGGCTCTTTGGTGACGGCGATTTGCTTGGTCAGGCCTGCGCCGAGAGAATCGGTACGGGCAACAATCACACCATCATCAACACCCAACTCGAGGAACGCATAGCGAACCGCACGGATTTTCGCCAAGAAATCAGCATGTGGTACTGTGACTTTACCGTCCTGATGACCACATTGTTTTTCATCCGAGACCTGATTTTCGATTTGTATGGCACAAGCGCCGGCTTCAATCATTTTTTTGGCGAGCAAATAAGTCGCTTCTTCGTTACCAAAACCAGCATCAATATCCGCCACAATGGGCACCACATGGGTTTGAAAATTATCAATGGCTTCCTGGGCTCTTTGCGCTTTGACTTCGTCACCAGCGGCTTTCGCATCATCGAGGTCTTTGAACAAGTGACGCAATTCTCTGGCATCAGCCTGTTTCAAAAAGTCATACAACTCCTTAATCAATGCCGGCACACTGGTTTTTTCATGCATGGACTGATCAGGCAAAGGGCCAAATTCAGATCGCAGGGCAGCAATCATCCAACCAGAGAGGTACAGATATCTTTTGTCGGTGGTGCCGTGGTGCTTTTTCACCGCAATCATTTTTTGCTGACCAATAAAGCCATGCCAGCAGCCGAGAGATTGGGTGTAGTTCGAGCAGTCAAGGTCATAGTCCTGCATG
>JAUHXW010000406.1 GCA_030426705.1 Gammaproteobacteria bacterium | reverse complement strand
ATACATGTAGGTGTTTTGCACAGCTCCGTCAATGGTGATTGCCAAGTCCTTGTCATCCAATCCCCGAATATTGATCCTCTGGTTCAATGAGTGCGCACCTCCCACATCTACACCGGGTATATTTCTGAGCAAGTCACTCAAGTGATCAGCCTGGCGCATGGTTATGTCATCTTCATCTATATTCACTGATGATGATTTCACTTTAGTACCCCACACTTTCATGTCTGTCATTTGTTCAGTTTTGGTTGTTTCACTGCTTTCATCATCAGTCTGTTCAACTTCAGATTGAGCCAAAGTAGCCCCACTTATGATGCTGCTAATTATCAGGGTTAAGGCATTGATTTTCATTCTTTTTTTCATAGTTATTTAATAAATGTTGTTTTGTAAATTCGTTTATTGCGGTATAACCTCAAAGGTTCCCATATAGGTCATATAAAGCTTGGTAAAATCAGGATCATCCTTCAGGTCCATTTCATGACCAACCTCAATCAAAAATCGACCAGCTCGATTGGGCGTGAAATTGATTTGGCCTTTGGCGTCTGTTTTGAGCAAGATGGGTGCCTCATCATTCCGATAGCGAGTACCTTCCCAAACCACCATCACCTTTAAGTCAGCCTGTGTTTTACCATTAACGAGGAAGCTCCATTTGATTGGCTCATTGACATACATATCATTGGGATGTGTTTCTGGTTTCAGTTCGATGCCATTGGCTTCATTTTTGAACACTTCAAAACTTGGTGCACCCAAAGTCATGTAAGACTCCAATCTACTCACTGACTTGGCATAGGCCACTTTTCTGGCATATTCAGGAATAGAAGCTTTCAAACTATCAAAATTGAACGCCCGGTCACGAACCAAATCTCGTTTTCCTTGGCCTTCTGCTGGCAGTTCATATTGCACAAAGAACGCATCACCACCTGTAGTTACCTTATAAGTTCCTTTTAGTGACATATTGACATCAAAAACACTGCGCCTGTGCCCTTCTGAGGCATTGGCAATTTCTCCAGATGAACCATCAGGATTAGTGACTTTCACTGTTGCAACTGGCCATGGTCTATCAACATAAAACAAATTGTTTGAAACCGAAGCATCAACGGTTATCCACTGTGGCTCTGACACATTAAAAATAGAAGGTAATAACCATCGTTTATGAGCCAATGACTGCTGGCTTATTAACAGCAGCATCAGTATAAAAAAAACATGTTTTTGAACTGACATTAGCTAGTCTCCTTAGTTTGAGTATTGAGGGTGACCTTACCGGGATCTTTCGAACCCTGCACGGACTGTTTAAATAATGGTGTGATGGGCAAGTTAAATGGAAAATAAGACCATACAAGTCAAACACACTAGAGAGGAGATCCGAGGCCATGTGTGCATTGTTTTTTTACTATTGATTTTTATTTCCTTTCGACTAGAACCATACCCACATTCAAATTCAAATACGAATGATAATGGTTCTTATTTCCTTTTTCAATACTAAACTTTGATTTATGTCATGAATAGTGCGAGCTTGACGGAAATTTAGGTTTGTATTTACACTTTAGTAATTTTTTTGGTCACTTTTTTCTTACCTGTCTTTTTCTTCGCGACTTTTTTACCGGTTTTTGCGGATGTGCTGCTCGCTTCTGTCACCGTTTTGTTAGACCTTCGTGTACTTAGATCTTTGATTTTCTGACTCAAAGCGGTTACTTGCTCCAATACCTCATTGTTGATGCTGAGTTTCTTGTTCATGGTCATGATGATGGGCACAAAGGAGGTTTCCAACACTTCAGACAATGATTGCAAAGCTTGATCTAAACCGGGTAAGGGTTCATTGGTTACGCTGACTTGAAGATTGAGCTGTTTAATGGCGCTGGTCAGTTCTTTGGAAAGTAGCCCGAGTTGCTGTTCACTTTGGCTGGCTTTGGCAGATTGTTCAGTTTGGAATGTGGTGTTCATTTCTCCCAAAGCATTTTGTAAACTGGCGATTTGACTGGCAATTTTAGTGGCACCATCGGCATCATCACCAGCCACTGCATTACGAACTCTGAATTCATTTTTAATTTGTTCCCAACGAAGCTGTTCTTCTTTTGTCAACCTCCCTCGCAGCTCTTTCAATTTCAACAAATTCTCCTCGGCTCCCGTGGTCAAGAGCTGAGCTTCTCCAACATAATGATCTTCGATTAATTGCTCCAACTCCTGGCCATCCATCACTGCCACCACTTTTTCAGCCAATTTATTCATGTTTCGATAACTACCCTGAAGTTTAAATGGTGGCTCTTGGCGATACTTGTCATCCATAGCAGCGGATCG
>JAUHXW010000405.1 GCA_030426705.1 Gammaproteobacteria bacterium | reverse complement strand
TACTGAGTAAGCGAAGCACATCGAAGTATCTCAATAACGAAGGAAATCACTGCCCAGCTTAATGAGATCTTTCGACTACACGGCCTACGGCACAACGTTAATGCTAAAACCACAATAACGATGTTGCCTGGCCTTTGTTCCGCTTATTAAGATGACATCTGTTGCCCGTTTACGTTCAAGACAAATGTGTTTTGTTTCAAACCTATTCCTTTTTTGTGAAAAATCATTGACCTATAATAAAATGTTTTTAGTTTCTGCCCATTTACTTTTGAAAATTAAGCTCTAATAAAAATCACAACCAAAATAAAGAACAATACAACTATGGAACCAAATTGGAATCAAGATCGACCTACTACACGTGAATGTCTCAACTATTGGAACAACCATCAAGTTTTTCAAAGCGAACAGATTAAAGGAAGTGGTGTTGAAAAATTACTTTCTGAGATGAATAACATATTTAAAAATGGTGGAGCAAAGTTTGGATGCTTCAGTTTTGAAATTGATGAATTGCTTCATTGGTTTGTTTCAAGGAATCGTTTCGATGAAATTTGCTTTTTTGAGAACCTTCTCTCATCAAGTTCATTCAGAGAAGTATTCCCAGATGTTACACCCTATGAAAAACCAAGAAAATCAATAGAGTGGGAATGGTCAAACCCTTATGTATTAAGCGGTGAGATTGCACATTGGCTGATGACTGGTGGTGCGTATGAAAAATTTGATGGAACTGGAAAAGAAGCCATGGAGATTAGCAGGCACTTCACCAATGATCTTTATGGTGAAAGATTTGAAAATATTCAAGTATTTAAACATTACGGTGCATGGAGCAAATGGTTTAACGGGATTGTTTGGGATGGAACGTGGATTGGCGTAGATGTTGAACAATTGCTCGTATGGACACTTTTTGTAACAGACACTGACTAACCAGCTTTGGAAGACCTCTCTACACCATATTTAAATTTTTGCACCCTAAGACTTAATCTTCACCGGCAAACCTTTATCTTCCCCAGGCTTCTTGGCCCGTAAATAAACCAGTTCATAGGTCGCAGGATAGAGGCCGTCTTCGGTGCGGAATTCTTCGAAGTTTTTGGTCAGTTGTTTGATGACTTTGGGTGAGGTCAGACCTTTGGTGCGGTTGTTATCGACGTTGTGGGCGCCGATGTTTTTCAGGTCGCGCATCATGTCAATGACATTGCCGTAAGTCATAGTAATGAATTCTGAATCAGCAATCACATCGGCAAAGCCCAATTGCATGGTCAAATCAGCGATTTTGGCCGCGGGGACAAACTCATTGACATGCGGTTGGTCATCGATTTGTTGCCAGGCCAGTTTCAGTTCATGCAGGGTGTGTTCGCCCATGGTGGTTAAGTGCATCAGACCACCAGGTTTCAAGGCGCGTTTGATTTCCTGTAACACGGTGGCTTCATCACACCATTGAATCATCAGGTTGGAAAACACCAAATCACAGTTTTGCGCATGCACATCGATGGCATGGGCATCGGTGATGCGGGTTTCGACTTGTGGGTGTTTCGGTACAGCATTGACCATTGACGGCGCAAAATCCGCGGCAATGATTTGAGCCTGTGGAAATAACTGCAACAATTCAGGCACGGCCCAGCCAGTACCACAGCCCAAATCCAATATCTGTTCTGGTGCGGCTTTTTGCTGATCGCCCAAATAGTCATCGCCGAGGCGTTCAATCAAGCGCACCAAGGCTTCTTTTTGTAGCACCGCGTGTTGCTCATATTGCTTGGCGGCCTTGTCAAATGAGGCCTGGATTTGATGGTGTTCTAAGCTCATGGTAATGATTGATTGCTCAAATGGGTTACAAGGATTTCGGTCAACACATCGGCTTGTCGAATAAAAGGTGCATGGCCCGAACCACGCAGCATGTGGTACTGTCCACCACATTGCGTCGCTGCCTGTTCCATCGCCTGGGGTAATACCAGTCGATCGCGGCGACCACTGACCCATAATGAGGGCACAGTCAGGTTTTTCAATTGCGCGGTCAGATCGGTTTGTTGCAAAAGAGTCAAACCATTGGTCAAAGCTTGCCGGCTCGGTAGTGGCCTTTCAAAGACTTTTTGTTTCAACACGCGCAATTGCGAACGCTCATCATCCACGCCCATGACTTCCAAAGCCAAAAACGTTTCGATGGTTCTTTTGACATCTTGTTGGAGATTTTCAGCAAACTGTACCAATACTTTTTCATCGGTTCCATAGGGCCAATGATCGCGTTTGATAAAACAAGGTGTGGCACACAACATCACCAATGATTCGACTTGTTGTGGTTTTTTCAATGCCAA
>JAUHXW010000404.1 GCA_030426705.1 Gammaproteobacteria bacterium | reverse complement strand
TGGGGTCAAATTTTTGACTGTCGACCATTTGTTGCCAATTTTCCGGTTTTCTGATGTGGTTGGCTATGCGTGAAGAAGCAGCGGCTTTTTGTGCGTCTTGTTGATGGGTGCTTGGTGCGGGTTTGTTAAGGGTGCTCAAGCGGTTTTTACTCAGTGATAATTTTTCCAGCTTACCAGCCCGACGCAACAACAAATGATCTTCATGAATGGCATTTAAAGTGGCCAAACCATAAACATCATCCCCCACTTTGAATTTTTTTTCCTCACCCTGTCGGTTGCGGATAAACGCCATGCCCGCATCAGGATCATTACTGGCCATGATGCCAGTGATGATTAAATCCAGACTGGTTTCACCTTGCAACAGACTCAAGGGAATTTCAGTCTCAGTGGAAGAGCCAAACAGGTGATAGCTGGATGGTTTGGGTCGGACAATTTGGGTTGGTAGATTTGAAGGGGGTGCTGTGACCGCTTCGATTTCACTGTTTTTGTGTTTGGGGAACAAAATAAACTGGACCCAAACCCAAACCAGTAATGCCATCAGCACCCATGTAATGATTGTTTTTAATTGTCGTTGATAATTCTTCAATCGCTCGCTTAAAACTCTGATTCTTCAATATTCATCAAAGGATCAGCTCCTGTCAAAATGGTGGCTTTCAAAGCCTGACACCTTGGCAGGATTTTAGCAAAGTAAAACTGTGCCGTTTTTTGTTTGCCACTGTAAAAATCGGCACCCAACTGACCTTTGTTGTTCTCTGCTGAATTATGCAATCGAGCCCAGAAATATGCAAGGATTACATAGCCTGACATCATCAGGTAGTCCACCGATGCTGCACCGACTTCATCTGGATTTTGCATCGCTTGCTTGGCAATATGTCCAGTGATTTCACGCCACAAATCCAAATATTCCTGCAATTGCGCATTGAAAGGCGTGTCAGTCTCATTGATGAAATTCTGAATGATGTCGGCCATTTCACCAATTTGTCCTTTTTGCATCATCAGCATTTTCCTTCCGGTTAAATCCAATGCCTGAATGCCGGTGGTGCCCTCATACAAGGTAAAAATCTTGGCGTCACGCAACCATTGTTCCTGACCATGTTCACTGATGTAACCATGCCCACCAAACACCTGAATGCCATAATTAGTGGCTTCCATCGCCACTTCGGTCAAAAAAGCTTTGATGATCGGTGTCAAAAATGCCAACAAACGTTCAGCTCGTTGTACTTCATTATCATCTTTTGAATGCTTGATCACTTCAATTTGCTGAGCGACAAAATAAGCCATTGCGCGGTTACCTTCGGCAAAAGCTTTCTGGGTCAACAACATCCTGCGCACGTCAGCATGTACAATGATGGGGTCAGCGGGCTTATTGGGTAATTTTGGACCCGTCGCTGAACGCATTTGTAAACGCTCTTTGGCATACACCAGTGCATTTTCATAAGATGCCTGAGTCGCTGCCAAGCCCTGAATACCAGTATTCAATCGAGCACCGTTCATCATGGTGAACATGATTTTCAAACCTTCATTGGCATTACCAATCAAATAGCCTTTGGCGTCATCAAAATTCATCACACATGTGGCCGAGCCATTTAAGCCCATTTTATGTTCAATGCTAGCAGCTCCTAATGTGTTGCGCTCTGCCATTTCATTGTTCTCATCCAACAGATACTTGGGCACTAAAAACAAAGAAATCCCTTTGGTGCCTTTCGGCGCATCAGGTAATCTGGCCAACACCAAATGAATGATGTTATCGACCATATCATGTTCACCCGATGTGATGAAAATTTTGGTTCCAGTCACCTGGTAACTGCCATCGTCATTGGGGGTAGCAGACGTATTAACCAAACCTAAATCAGTACCACAATGTGGTTCGGTTAAACACATGGTACCCGACCATTCGCCGGTGGTCAGTTTGGGTAAAAATTTGGCGTGTAACTCATCTGAAGCAAAGTGCTCAACCAACTCCCTGACGCCATGGGTTAAACCAGGATAATTCGACCAACCTGGGCAGTAGTAAGTGTTCAACTCACCCAAAATCAATTGCAGCCAATAACTCAAGCCCTGACCACCGTATTCAGGGTTACCATCCAATGAGGCCCAACCAGCCTCACAATAGTCTTTGTATAACTGTTTGAAGCCATCAGGTGTGGTCACTGTATTGCCTTCATGATGACACCCTTGTTCATCGGCATTGCGGTTTAACGGCCCGGCATGTTCATGCAAAAACTTGGAAGCTTCTTCAACAATGGTCACAAAAGTTTCAGCATCAATGTCTTCATGAACACCAAGCTTTTGGTAGTGAGAAGTCA
>JAUHXW010000403.1 GCA_030426705.1 Gammaproteobacteria bacterium | reverse complement strand
TTGATTTGATTCTTTATCTGCTCGTCGGAATCATGCATGGATTCAGTTAAATTGGTTTTAAAAAAAGCCGGGCAAAGTACCGACACATGTATTCCAGCTTCTGCCAATTCACAGCGCAAGGTTTCACTCAATGCCACCACCCCAGCCTTGGCCACATTGTATGACGCCACACCGGGTGCCAAAGCAATGGCTGCAAAAGATGCCACATTAACGATGGCCGCCTGTTTACTCTTTCTTAATTGCGGAATAAAAGCCTGACAACCTCTGACCACACCCATTACATTGATTTGCCATTGACGATGCCATTGTTCTTCGCCAGCTTCACAAACCGTCCCTTGCGCGCCAACACCGGCGTTATTGATCAGCACATCAACCTGTCCAAATCGTTGCATGACCTGATCTTTCAATGCCAACAAAGCATCAGCTTGGCTGACATCGCAATGAACATATGCCGCCTCTTGTCCTATTGTTTTAATTTCTTGAACAGTCTGCTCACCTGCTGAATCCTGCACATCAGCAACCACTATGTCAAAACCTTGTTGTGCTGCCGCCAGCGCTATGGCTTTACCCAAACCACTGGCTGCACCAGTTATTACCATTACTTTTTTTGTCATTCTCACATGTTATCAAATAAAACGAACATCTGCTCGTTTTTTGTTATAATCAAAGCTCTCAAATATTGACCCATGATAATTTATGAGCCACAAAACCTTTAATGACATGCTCTCTGCCATTGA
Organism: Gammaproteobacteria bacterium; assembly: GCA_030426705.1. Lineage (GTDB taxonomy): Bacteria > Pseudomonadota > Gammaproteobacteria > Xanthomonadales > Marinicellaceae > Marinicella. The sequence continues at coordinate 1,585 of JAUHXW010000403.1, read as the reverse complement.
TCAAATCATTAAAAACCACATCATTCCTTTAGAGCCCTTGTTGCTCACTCATCAATGGAATGCGTTATATCCAAAATTAGACCAAATCCGGGAACAGGTCAAGGCACAAGGACTTTGGGCGCCCAATTTACCAGAATCTGTCGGCGGTATGTCTTTATCCATGGTTCAGCTGGGTCAAATTTCAGAAGCAACAGGTCAATCGCCATTGGGACATTATTGCTTCGGTTGCCAGGCACCTGATGCCGGAAATGCTGAACTACTGCACTTATATGCCAATGATTTTATCAAACAACAATTTTTACTGCCCTTGGCAAAAGGAGACCTCAGAAGTTGTTTTGCCATGACTGAACCGCATACCGCAGGCTCAAACCCCACCTTACTCGACACCACGGCAGAATTGATTGATGATCATTGGGTGATTAATGGTCGCAAGTGGTTCACCACTGCTGCTGATGGCGCCCGTTTCACCATTGTGATGGCGGTGACCGACCCGGAAGCACCCAAACATGCCAGAGCCAGCATGATTATTGTGCCATTGGACAACCCTGGTTATAAAAACCTGCGCAACATTTCAGTGATGGGCCAAGAGGGCTCAGGCTATTACTCACACAGCGAAGTTGAGTTCACTGATTGTAAAGTGCCGGCCAATCACTTGATTGGAGAACGCGGTCAAGGTTTCAAAATGGCGCAACAAAGATTGGGCCCTGGAAGGATTCAACATTGCATGCGCTGGATTGGCATAGCCAAGCGCTGTTTTGAACTGATGTGTCAGCATGTTAACCAACGCAAAATTACACCAAGTGCCTCCTTGGCCGATCAAGCCATCATTCAAGCCAAAATAGCTGAATCCTTTGCTGCCATGAACGCTTCAAGGTGCTTGGTGTTGGAAACGGCCAAAATCATAGATGAGCAAGGCTTTGCTGCTGCTAAACATCACATTTCCATGATTAAGTTCGAATGTGCCAATATGCTACAATCAGTGATGGATAACACCTTGCAGACCATGGGTGCACTCGGCATGACTGATGACACCATTGTTTCATTCTTCTACCGCGAGGAACGCGCCGCAAGGATTTATGACGGCCCTGATGAAGTGCATAAGATTTCACTGGCCAAAAGCCTGTTGAAACGACATTTATAAACATAAACAATGAATCTGACATACGAAACTTTTTTAAAAGAGTTTGAAGAATGGGTGGGAGATGAATGGCACTGTCTGTTTGATATGTACCACAAAAAACTCAACCTGAAAAACCGCAACATCGCCACCAAAAAATTCAAGACCATCATTGAAGGTGTCTTCAAACTGTCTCAACAAAAAGGCTTTCAGGCCATGACCATGCGTGATTTAAGCCAGGAAACAGACATCAGCATGGGCGGTTTGTACAAGTATTTCAGTAACAAGGAACAAATTGCTGAAATGGTGCATGCCGGCATGATTCACATGGCCGAAGCCTGTTTAAAAATCAAGGAATACCGTCATAAAGATCCGGTGTTTGAATTGAATGAATTGTTGGCACGGCATATCTTTCTCAGTGAAAGACTGAAAAAGTGGTTTTATTTTGTATTCATGGAATGCCGCAAT
>JAUHXW010000068.1 GCA_030426705.1 Gammaproteobacteria bacterium | reverse complement strand
CCTCAAAGACAATGGCGTGCGAATTTGGGATGAATGGGCTGATAGAAACGGTGATTTAGGCCCTGTTTATGGCCATCAATGGCGTTCTTGGCCAAAACCAGATGGCACAACTGTAGATCAAATTAAGCTATTGATAGAACAGCTCAAAAACAATCCAGATTCACGCAGACACATCGTCAGCGCCTGGAATGTGGCTGATGTTGAAAATATGGCCTTACCACCCTGCCATTGCTTATTCCAATTTTATGTGGCCGATGGCAAGCTTTCCTGTCAATTGTATCAACGCAGTGCTGATGTATTTTTAGGGGTGCCATTTAACATCGCATCCTACGCCCTGCTTACCATGATGATGGCACAAGTGTGCGGATATCAAGCAGGTGATTTTGTTCATACTTTTGGCGATGCTCACATCTATTCAAATCACACAGAACAGATTAATGAACAATTGACTCGTAAACCCTATTCTTTACCAACAATGAAAATCAACCCCGAAGTTAAAGAATTGTTTGATTTCAAATATGAAGATTTTGAACTGATAGACTATCAAGCTCATCCCCACATCAAAGGTAAAGTCGCTGTATGAGTTTAACTTTAATTGCTGCCATGGACAAAAATGGCTTGATTGGTAAGGACAATCAACTTCCCTGGCATCTCCCTGCTGACCTCAAATTTTTCAAACAGCAAACACTGGGCAAAAAAATTTTGATGGGACGCAAGACCTGTGAATCACTGCCTTTTCCTTTGCCAAAACGGGAAAATATTGTCTTAAGCCGAAACACGGCATTTATCAAGGAAGGCTTTACGGTTATCAACGCCCTAGATGACAGCCTATTAAAAGAAGAGATTATGGTTATTGGCGGCAGCACAATCTATAAATTATTGATGCCTCAAGCCAACGCCATGATTTTGACCCGTATTGATCATGAGTTTGAGGGTGACACTTACTTCCCTGAAATAGATTGGCAACAATGGCTTAATGTCAGGACCACTTACTTGCCCATTTCAGAGGAAAATAAAGATTACAACATTGCTTTTGAATTTTACCAAAGAATCAACTGATTCAATCCAGTTCTCGATGTTGCACCATGTTCCTGATCGATTTTTTCTCAAGATATTGATGCAATGATTCAACCAAAAATACTGATCTGTGCTGCCCACCTGTACAGCCGATGGCGATGGTGATATAGCTGCGATCATTGGCTTCAAATTGCTTGATCCATTTTTTAGTAAAATAACACAAATCACGCAAATAATCCTTTACCACCGAATCTTCTTGCAAAAACTCACAAACCAACTGATCTTTTCCCGTTAGAGCTCTTAATTCAGTTTGCCAATAGGGATTAGGCAAACACCTCGCGTCAAAAACAAAGTCTGCATCAAAGGGAACGCCGCGTTTGAAAGCAAAGGATTTAACTATGACTGCGACATGCTCATTGGGCTGGCTCATGATTTGCCAGATTTGCTGTTTTAATTGTTGAGGTTTTAAATGTGATGTATCAATAATTAAATCTGCTTGTTGCTTAATAACATCCATCAATTTTTTCTCAATAGCTATGGCTTCGGTTAAGCTGTGATTATGCTGCTGACTTGACAAAGGATGACGCCTTCTGGTTTCGTTGTAGCGCTTTAACACCGTTTTTTTGTCAGCGGACAGAAAAATGACCCTGGTTTTGATTTGGGATTGATCAATATCGGATAACAGGGTTTCAAGTTCACTCAAAGATTGATTCTTACTTCTGACATCAACACCAACCGCAACTTTTGGATAAAATTCAGGATCCTGATTGATGTGATTGACCAATTGCGGCAACATATTAATGGGCATGTTATCAACACAGTAAAACTCCATATCTTCAAGTGAACGTAATACGACCGTTTTTCCTGCGCCCGATAATCCGGTGATAACCACTAACTGTTGCATATTTGAAAACCTTGCATAATCTCTGACATAAGCTGTTCCCGACTTTCAGCAGTCATCATCCTTTTATACAATCGATGCTGTCGAAATAAATGTGCAGTGTCTTTCATCAGTGTTCTGTGGCTGGTATTGATTTTTTCCGGGAATGCAATTCCAATAACGATATCGACTGGCACATCATCAATCGATTCATAATCAGCCCCTTGGGATAATTTTATCACACAAGCTTTGATTTCTTCTATTGACTCACATTTTCCATGCGGCACAGCGACGCCATTACTCAAGGATGTGTTCCCCAATTTTTCACGTTCGACCAAGCCATGATATATGGTCAATATTTCATGTGGATCATCGCCCAATAACTCAGCAATGGTCTCAAATAAGCGCTTCTTGCTGATGAAGTGGTAATTGAGAAGAATCTTGTCCTCCTCTAAAATATCAATAATTTTCATTGCAAATTAAAAAAGGCTTAACATCAATGAGTTAAGCCTTATTTTTCAAGTATTAATCAAAATATCAATAGGCAGATTGGTTCATCTTAATCGCTTCAACATTATGATGATTGGTTATTTTATCTTTATGTCTTCTGATTTGTTTATCCAGTTTATCTACCAATAAATCAATGGATTTGTATAAATGGTCCTCGGTTGACTCTGCAAAAAAATCTTTGCCACCAATGTGCATCGTGGCTTCTGACTTGTGCCGTACTTTTTCGACACTGATGATTACATGTACATTCAACACTTGATCAAAATGTCGCTTAATACGTTCAAATTTTGTATCAATGTATTCTCTGATGGGTTCGGTAACTTCTAGTTGATGACCTGTAATTGTTAATTGCATATCTAAAACCTCTCTATGATTGAACTGCCGTTCAAGTTAAAGGAATTCATTTTGCATCGAGCCATTTTGAGCCTTTGGAAACAAAATGATGTAGTCAGGAGATTAACAAGCGATTGCTTTGTTAAGCTGATGAATGAGTTTGTGCTAACAGGAGATTGTAATCGTGATTGTTTTTGATTGAATGCTTTGAGCTGATAATTAACAGCCACACATGAAAAAAGCGATGATAGGAATGGGTATAAAAACTGGGTCGCTGTAGTTATTTTCATGATTCTCCTGTAGTAATAATATACCTAAAAAGAAGAGCCTTTACAACTGATTTACATCGAAAAATCCTGACCTAGATAAACCTTTCTGACATCAGGATTGCTGATAATTTCTTCTGGTCGGCCTTCAGCCAACTTACCACCTTCTCTTAAGACATAGGCACGATCACAAATACCCAGGGTCTCTCTGACATTATGATCAGTGATTAACACCCCAATGTTTTTGCTTTTTAAATGATACACAATCTTTTGAATATCAATCACTGAAACCGGGTCAACACCGGCAAATGGCTCATCCAACAAAATATATTTAGGCTCCATGGCCAAAGACCGGGCGATTTCAACCCTGCGGCGTTCTCCACCTGACAAACTGATGCCCAATTGGTTTTTAACATGCTCCACATTCAATTCTTCAAGCAGCTCCAAACAACGATTTTCCTTTTCAGATTTAGACAAGTCCCTGCGCAATTCAAGCACCGCCATGATATTATCCTTGACCGATAATTTACGAAAAATGGAGGCTTCCTGTGGCAAGTAACCCAAACCCAATTTAGCCCGTTCATGCATGCCAAATTTTGATGCATCTACGCCATCAATCAAAATTCTGCCACCATCAACAGGAATCAAACCGACAATCATATAAAAGCACGTGGTCTTGCCGGCACCATTGGGGCCTAACAAACCAAAAACTTCCCCTTGATCAAGCTTAAAAGAGACCGATGTGATGACTTCTCTTTTTTGATAAGTCTTGGCTATCTCAACGACTTCAATCATTACCTGGGTCTATTTCCATTCTGAATTGTTCGGTATTTTCTTCACCAACAGCTTTGATTTCTTGTGTTTTCAAATCAAGCTCAATCTCTTCTCCTGTGGTTACACCAAGAGAACTGGTTATATTGACATTTCCCTTTAAATAAACTTTTTCTACTTCTTTTTTGTAGTCTATTTCGTTGGCTTTTATCACCATCTTGGTGTTGTCATCCATCATCTGTTCCATATAAACCTGATTGCCTGTCATTAATACATTTTGAATGCCTTTGTCATGATGGTGTATCAGGCCATAAGTAGATTTAATCAGCAAACTGCCCTGCTCTATGGTTAAGCCTTTTTGACATTCAGTTTGATTGATTTTAGCTTTCAATACACAACCTGGCCCCTGGATTATGATTTTGGCCTTGCGGTCGCTTTCCAATGCCAAGCAATGACCAGCTATAAAGGTAAAAACCAACAACGTACTAATTTTCAAATTCTGCATATAAATCTTCCAAAACTTCGATACTCTCATTATTGAAATCAATGACTGAGCCTGTTCCAGTCATCAGCATACCAGGTTTAATCACATTGATAACACCCTGCCCTCGACCTGTTTTGTTGTTGACATCAACCCGTAAATCACTGGTATCAATTGCCACCCTTTCTTGTGACTTGGAGTCGAGCAATAAATTAACTTTTCCAGGAAAGTACAGCTCGCTTTGATCTGCACTGATTTCACCTTTTTTTGATTGAAAAATCCAATCACCATTAGGCTGATGTAAAGTGTATTTGGGTTCTGTGACCACTGATATTTCGGTATCAGCATAGTGAACAATGGCGGGGGATTCTATGGTACTGATGATGCGTCCATCAGCATCACTTGTTTTTAAAATAACACCTTCCAAAGAGTATCCCTTGGTAAAGGGTTCATATTGGATGTCACTGGCTTGACCGAAGAACCGCTCATAAACACCATAACTGAGCAAAGCCAACAAAGCAAACACAATCAATTGTAGCCATTTGCCCGAATTGCTCATTATTGTTGTCCACCTGTGAAATCATGGGTGATACCTTGCGAGTGCATGATTAAATCACACAATTCACGTGCGGCACCTGCACCACCGCATTTACTCAAAACCAAATTGGCTTGATTCAGCACTTCATCATGAGCATCAGCAACGGCAACAGACAAGCCACAATGCTTCATAATTGGCAAGTCAATGATGTCATCACCCACAAAAGCCACTTGCTCATCAGCAATTTGCAATGCCTTTTTTAAATTTTCGTAGGTTTCCAGTTTGTTCATTCTGCCTTGATAGACATGGTTGACACCCAAAGATTTCATCCTTTCTGCCACTATCACCGAATTTCTGCCGGTAATAACCGCCACTTCAATGCCCTTTTTAACCAAAATAGAAATACCTAGACCGTCTTTGACATTAAATTTTTTGATTTCGCGACCATCATCTGTGAAGTACAGGCCACCATCGGTCAAAACACCGTCCACATCAAATATCACCAATTTAATCTGGCTGGCCAGAGCAGTTATTTTTTCATCAAAAGCCATCAGACCACTCCCGCTCGCAATAAATCATGAATATTCAGCGCACCAATCAATGTTTTGTTGTCATCAACAACCAATAAAGAATGAATTTTATGTTCTTCCATAATTTGCGCAGCTTCCACAGCCATTTTCTTGTGATGAATCAATATGGGATTGGGTGTGGCCAATTCTGCCATTGTTTGTTCCTGGACATGTTCTAATTGATTCAATGTTCGTCGCAAGTCGCCATCAGTAAACACGCCAGTAACATTGTTTTGCTGATTGACAATCGCCGTCATTCCCAAACCTTTTTGATTCATTTCAACCAAGGCCTCTTTGAAACTGGCATCACCTGGCACTTTGGGAACGGCATCACCTGTGCGCATCACGTCTTCTATGCCGAGCAACAAACGTTTCCCTAATGAGCCGGCAGGATGAGACATGGCAAAATCCTCTTTGGTAAAGCCACGCAATTCCAACAAGGTCACAGCGACTGCATCACCCATGACAAGTGTTGCAGTGGTGCTGGCTGTAGGTGCCAGGCCCAATGGGCAGGCTTCCTCAGCCACAGAAATATCCAAGTGCACGTCTGAATTAATGGCCAAATTGGACTGTGGACGACCGGTCATTGAAATCAGCTTAACACCCATGCGTTTTATCATCGGCAAGATGGTCAGCACCTCTTCAGTTTCTCCTGAATTGGAAATGGCCAACACCAAGTCTCCAGCGGTAATCATCCCCAAATCGCCATGACTGGCTTCACCTGGATGGACAAAAAATGAAGGCGTACCGGTAGAAGCCAATGTGGCTGAAATTTTATTACCAATGTGACCTGATTTACCCATGCCAATGACCACAACATGGCCTTTGCATTCCATCATCAGCTGAATGGCTGTAACAAAATCACCACCTATTCTTTGCTTTAACTGTTGTAAACCAACTAATTCAACGTCAAAGACCTGATGCCCGAGGGCAAGTATTTTATCGTCAGAAAATTGATTCATATGCCTTTACTCATGTACAACCATATCATGTATGAAACATACAGAACCAGTAAAACCACACCAATCATCCGTGAAATAAACCGATCTTTCAAGACAAAGTAAACCGATGCCAAAAACAAAAACACAGTCAGCACCAGCATGTAAAAATAATCATATTGGATAAAGTGTGCAGTGAAAGAATAATCTCTGATCATGCCTGAAATACCAATGACACCCAATAAGTTAAAAATATTGGAGCCTACAATATTTCCGATGGCCAAATCATGTTCCTTTTTTAAAGCGCTGGCTATCATCGCTGCCAGTTCAGGTAACGAAGTCCCTAAAGCAACAATGGTCAACCCAATGACCATATCAGAAACGCCAAAGTGTACAGCAATGTCAGTTGCGCCTTTGACCATCAATTGCGATGCAATCGGTAAAAACACAATACCAAACACCAACAATATGGAGGCTTTTTTTAAGCTGATATCCAAATCAAATTCAGCTTCTATTTCATCACTGAACTCATCCCGATCACCTTTGATACCAATGATGGTCAAAAATCCTGTAACCACCAACATGGCAATGATCATCACTACGCCATCGAGAAAGCTCAACTCCAAATCCATCAACAAAAACAGCACCAACAAGCTGACTATCAACAATATAGGCATTTCCCTTTTGATGGTTTGTGATTGGATACTCATGGGCACAATCAATAATCCAGCGCCCAATACCAGTGCAATGTTAGTGATATTCGATCCCACAGCATTACCCAATGCCAGGCCGGAATTACCTTTGAAAGAAGCAATGGCAGAAACCACCATTTCTGGTGCAGAAGTACCAAAACCCACAATAATCAAACCAACCAGCATGGTGGAAACCCCCATGTGTTTGGCTGTTGATGCAGCTCCTAATACAAATTTGTCGGCAGCAATGATGAGCAGTACCAGACCAATCACCAAATAACTCAATGATTCCAACATAAATCAGTTTTTTCCTTTGTACAGACCTCTAAAATACCCTGTCTCAGGTCAAAAATTCATGAAACAGTTGTTAACAGCCTTTTAAATTGGGTATTGATTGCAATAAATTTTCTGCAACCACTTTATAAACGGACTATTTTACAAGATAATGCCACCTCACAACAAACAATAACGATTCATGCACCCGAACGAAGTCAAAAAATTACTAACGGCACAGATAAATTGCGAGCACATTGAAGTCTATGGCGAAGATCAGCGGCATTATGAAGCCTTATTGGTGTCTAATGAATTCACTGGCATGATGAAAATCAAAAGACATCGCCTGATTTATCAAGCTTTGGGCGATCACATGATTGCAGACATTCACGCTTTAAGCATCAAAGCCTACACCCCTGAAGAATACCAACAAATCAAACAACAGGACTGAACATGGAAAAAATCACCATCACTGGCGGACATCGAATCAACGGTGAAATCACTGCCTCAGGCGCTAAAAATGCTGTTTTACCCATTTTGGCAGCCACCATCGTTGGCCAGGGTGAATCTCACATCAAGCACGTGCCACATTTACATGATGTAACCACCATGAATCAATTGTTGGCACAAATGGGTGCAGAATTAACCGTTGACCACCATGCTGACATCACCATTTGCACTGACAATTTACACAATCAAACAGCCCCATATGAAACGGTGAAAACCATGCGTGCTTCCATTTTGGCCTTGGGCCCTTTGGTGGCGCGATATGGTCGAGCCAAAGTTTCCTTACCTGGTGGTTGTCCCATCGGGGCTCGCCCTGTGGATTTGCACATCAAGGGATTGCAAGCCATGGGTGCCAAAATAGATGTCCATGATGGTTATATCCATGCTTCTTGTGACCGTTTGCAAGGCAATCGCATTGTGATGGAAAAAGTCACAGTAACTGGCACTGAGAACATTCTGATTGCCGCCACGCTGGCACAAGGCGAAACCTTGATTGAGAATGCAGCCATTGAACCAGAAGTGGTAGATTTGGCCAAGTACTTGAAAGCCATGGGCGCAGAAATCAGCGGTGAAGGCACTTCCAAAATATATGTTCAGGGCAAGGATCAGCTGTTTGGCACCAGCCATGAAGTGATGCCCGATCGCATTGAAATTGGTACGTTTTTAGTGGCTGCGGCCATCACTGGTGGTTCTGTAACCATACACAACAGCTGTAATGATGACTTGGATGCTGTTTTGAGCAAATTGATCGAAACTGGCGCAGAAATCCTTACCACAGACAACAGTGTCACTTTGAACATGCATGGCAAAAGACCGCAACCGGTTGACATCAGAACAGCGCCCCACCCTGCTTTCCCAACCGACATGCAGGCACAATTTTGTGCTTTGAATGCCATTGCAGACGGCACCAGTCACATCACCGAAACCTTATTTGAAAACCGTTTTATGCATGTAGAGGAGTTGAACCGCATGGGTGCCAACATTCATGTGGAAGGCAATCAGGCAGTGATTAAAGGCGTGGAACAACTCAGTGGCGCCCCAGTAACAGCAACTGACCTTCGAGCTTCGGCTTCGCTGGTATTGGCTGGATTGGCAGCCAGCGGCAATACGGACGTGCATGACATCCACTACATTGATCGTGGTTATGAAGCGATTGAAGAAAAAATGAACCAGCTGGGTGCAAAAATCATCAGAAAATAACCAAGCAAATAGACGGTCTGAGTTATGATAACTGCTTGTTACCAAAACTTTGGCCATGTTAAAAAATACTTTTTACGTCTTGTTGTTTGCAATCATTTCCTGGGGAAGTTACCAAATCAGCTACCCATCCAACACCGCACCTGATTTGTACTATGATGGCTTGTTTTTTGAAAACGTCATCAAGCACATTGACCAATTAACCCAGGGACCAAGAGCAGTTGGTGAATACTTTCACGATGATGCAGAGCATTATCTCAAACGCGAACTCAACAAAATGGGTTTGAGTGTTTCCTTACAAAAATCTATCAGCTTCAACAGTAAAAACCACACAGCCGCTCCAATCAGGAATATCATTGCCACCTATCCAGGCAGCCAACCTGATAACAAGTCATTATTACTGATGGCTCACTATGATACCGCCAAGTTTTCTGCTACCGGTGCCGGTGATGACGCCAGCGGTATTGCCATCATTCTTGAAAGTATCAATGCCATGTTGAAGTCGAAAGAAGCACCACGCAATGACATCATAATCCTTTTTACTGATGCTGAAGAACCCGGTTTATTGGGCGCGCATGCCTTTATCAACGAACAACTTGTTTATCATGACATCGGTTTAATCATCAATCTGGAAGCGAGAGGTACCAGTGGACCTTCGATGATGTGGCCTGAAACCGTGGGTGGTAACAAAGCCTTGATTGAGCATTTTAAAGCAGCCAAGGTGCCCATGCCGGTCACCACTTCGCTGCATTATGAAATCTATCGGATGCTGCCCAACGATACAGATTTAACACCATTTAACCGCAATGCCAAAATCAATGGTTTTAACTTCGCATTTATTGATAACCACTTCAATTACCACACCCAAAGGGATAACCTGGAAAACCTGTCACTCAATACCCTGGCTCACGAAACCATACAATTTTATAGTTTGCTGAATCACCTTGCCCAAACAGATCTCAGTCAAATGGTAACAGAGACCTCTTTGGTTTATTTCAATGTGCCCATGATGGGTTTGGTCAGCTATGATACAGCCATTACCTGGGTGCTGTTGATTGTTTCGATGTTGGCTTTTATCGGATTATTAACCGTTGCTGTAAGTCGCAAACATTTGGCCATGAAATCATTGTTAACCGCATTCAACCCTATGCTAACTGCATTGGCTGCCACCTATTTATGGTGCTGGTTGTTAATTAAAATTCTGTATGCCATTTATCCTGAATTCAATGACATATTACAAGGTTTCCCTTATTCTGGTCACCACGTGATTGGGGCTGTTTTATTCAGCGGTGCCATCATAACCGCCAGTGTTTTGGCTTGGTTCAATCACAGACAAAAGCTGGCCAAGTCTTTTGCCAATGTGCTGTTGTGGTTAGTCATCATTTTTCCAGCCTGCTATGTCTTGCCTGGGAGTGGTTTGCTGGTTTGGCCAGTGGTTTTATCAGTGCTGTTGTTGGCTGTGCAAATTTTCATCCCAAAACAAGCCGATAGTTTTGCTGCCCTTTTTGCGGTCGTTGCCTTTGTCCTGCTTGGTTCACTGCTGATTAACTTCCCCATAGCACTTGGCATCAGAGCCCTGCCCTTAACTGCGGTGATTGTTACTGCTTTGTTGGCTTTGTTCTCACCGCTGTTTAACAGCAAACCAGCAATCGGCACTACTTTCGCTGTTTTGTTGTTACCTTTGGCTTATTTGGCTTGGCATTTTGAACAAAACCCAACCATCAGCAAACAGCACCCTTTACCGACCAGTCTTTCCTACTTATATGATTTGGACCAGGATAAAGGCTATTTCTTTAATTATGACACCGTTAATTCAGGCTGGAATGAAGAACTTTTTGGAAACGCCGACAGCGACATAAGCCTCAAAGATTTTCGCAAACACTATAAAAAACCTTTAAAGAACCTGAGTCAAATGGAAAACCCTGAGCCCATTAAAGGCATTGAAATAAAGGCAAAAAAATTATTGGGAGGCATGGATAAACCTGTGATTGAAATCACTTTAAATGCACATTATGAAACAGAAATCCTTGAAATTTACAGCAAGACACCGTTGACAGTAAACAAAATGAGCATTGATAACAGAAATGCCATTTTTACCGAACCTTTAGAAATTCTTGCGGGTGATCGATTGTTACACTACTACTTCGATGGTAAAAAACAAATCACATTGCGACTGACCTTGTCTCCAGGTCAACAAATCAATTGGCAAGTGCAAACCCATACCACTGATTTATTGGATCGGGCTGAATTTAAACTGGAACCAAGGCCGGAAACTCAAATCCCCAAACCTTTCATCAAATCTGACAACACCATAACGGTACAATCATTTACGTTTGGCTTTGATTAACAAAGGCCTTTTGTCATTGGGGTTTTTCAATTTTGATATTCCATTGTTATCCAGCACAATGTAGAAGTGTTCCTCATCAACTGCCAACCCTTCAGCATGACCAAAAGTCATGTCCTGGTAAACATAATCAGGGTGTTTGACAATATGCTCAAAGGACCATGATTGGCCTTCCTGGTATTGCCCCTGCTCGTTTTTTATCAGCTCATGAATAACATAAGCGTTGCGATGTAATGCAAAAACCTGATTATTGAACACAAACAAGCCGGTTAAGTCAGGTTTGCGGTCAGACTCAAGGGCATGCTTGCTGTCGTTAAACATTTGATTATGTTGTTCAACAATTTTTGAAAAGT
>JAUHXW010000402.1 GCA_030426705.1 Gammaproteobacteria bacterium | reverse complement strand
ACCGGCAGCGGAATGGCATCAACCTCAAACGCGCCATCGACGAGAGCAATAGTACTGGTAACACCACCAACGATCGTAGCATGGGTGGCGTTAAAGCCAGCCTGGAAAAGAAATATGGGAATCAAAATATTGGTGATTACACCTATGCCGTACAAGGTGTTGGCCATGTAGGTATGGAATTAGTCAAATTGTTACATAAAGACGGTGCCAAGATTTTTGTCACAGACATCAATCAAGAAGCCATCCAGCACTGTGTTGACAATTACGGTTGTGAAGCAGTTAGTTTGGATGACATATACGAAGTTGATGCGCAAGTATACTCACCTTGTGCATTGGGCGCTACTGTCAATGATGACACCATTGATAAATTTAAGTTTGATATTGTTTGTGGCAGTGCCAATAACCAATTAGCAGAAACCAGACACGGTGATGAACTAGAAAAACGTGGTATGGTTTATGCACCAGACTATGCGGTGAATGCCGGCGGTTTGATGAATGTTTCGATTGAATTGGAAGGTTATAACCGTGAACGTGCATTACGCATGACGAGAAACATTTATTACAACATCAAACGTATTTTTGATATTGCTGATCGTGATGGTATCGCAACATGGAAAGCAGCAGACAGAATGGGTGAAGAGCGTATCCAAAAAATGGGTCGTGTTAAACTGCCATTCATGTGTCAAAAGAATGTTAAATTTTCAGGAAGATCTAAAAACGGTAACGCCTGATGAACTTTGATGTAGCCGTTTCTGAAGAGTTGGAACTGTTAAGGGACACAGTTCGTAAGTTCACTGCGGAAGAAATCACTCCAAGAGCTGAACAAATCGATCAGGATAATTTGTTTCCTGCTGATTTGTGGCAAAAAATGGGAGAGCTGGGACTGTTGGGTATGACAGTCCCAGGTGAATTTGGTGGTTCAGAGTTAGGTTATTTAGCGCACTTGATAGCCATGGAAGAAATTTCCAGAGGTTCCGCATCTGTAGGTTTATCCTATGGTGCTCATTCCAATCTTTGCGTCAATAATTTGTACAAACACGCCACTGCTGAGCAACGTGAAAAATATTTACCCAAACTTTGTAGCGGTGAATTTGTAGGTGCGTTGGCCATGAGTGAACCGGGTGCTGGTTCTGATGTGGTTGGTTCAATGAGTTGTACCGCAGTCAAGGACGGTGGATATTGGGTTGCCAATGGCAGCAAAATGTGGATCACCAATGGCCCGGATGCCGATGTGTTGATTGTCTATATGCGAACTGCTGATCAATCTGCTGGCTCTAAATGTATGACTGCATTTTTGGTGGAAAAAGGGATGCCAGGATTTACCACCGCACAAAAGCTGGATAAGTTTGGTATGCGTGGCTCTAACACCTGTGAATTGGTGTTTGAAGATTGTCGCATTCATGAATCCCAAGTTTTGGGAGAGGTGAATCAAGGCGTAAAAATCCTGATGGCTGGATTAAACACTGAGCGTTTGGTGTTATCTGGCGGCCCTATTGGTATCATGCAAGCAGCCATGGATGTCGCTGTACCCTATACGGCTGAACGTAAACAGTTTGGTAAGGATTTGGGTGAATTTGGATTGATGCAAGCCAAAATTGGTAAAATGTATGCAGAACTCCAAGCGTCCAAGTATTTTGCCTATGGCATTGCCCGAGATTATGATCAAGGCATTGAGTCAAGGCTTGATCCTGCAGCATGTTTGTATTTTGCTTCAACAGCCGCAGTAAAAGTCACTTTAGAAGCCATACAAACACTGGGTGGCAATGGTTATATCAATGAATATCCTACAGGTCGCTTGTTGCGTGATGCTAAATTGTATGACATTGGTGCAGGCACCAATGAAATCAGATTGATGCTGATTGGCCGCGAATTGTATCGCGATGCCAAAGTATGATAAAAAGAGAATAAAATGACAAATTCTACCCCTAATGACGTTTATATTGTTGCTGCCAAAAGAACTGCAATTGGTTCTTTTCAAGGACAATTTGCCAATACGCCTTCAACCCAACTTGGTGCTGCAGTTATTAAAGCAACCATAGATGAAGTGAGTATCAACCCTAATGACATTGAAGAAGCCTTGATTGGTTGCGTACTACCCGCAGGTTTGGGTCAGGCTCCAGCACGTCAGGCAGTGTTACATGCTGGCTTACCGTTATCAGTGAGATGTACAACGGTTAATAAGGTATGTGGGTCTGGTATGAAAACTGTCATGATGGCGCACGATACCATTAAGGCAGGTTCTGCATCACTGGTAATAGCCGGTGGTATCGAATCCATGACCATGGCACCTTATTTGTTACCCAAAGCACGAGGTGGTTATCGAATGGGACATGCA
>JAUHXW010000401.1 GCA_030426705.1 Gammaproteobacteria bacterium | reverse complement strand
TCCCGACTAAAATGAAAGCGACCGCGGCGGACATGACATGTAACTTCGCGCTCTTCGCCTCTGATTCGCGTATGCTCACCAACCGGCTCGGCGGGTCGAGCTGCTCAGCAGCTCTCCAAATAAAAAAAGCCTGGTCAACGCATAGAATTGCCAGGCTTTATTTAAAATTTAAAATTAATCTAATTACTGGCTGGTACTATTTCCATCAGTCTTACTGCGGTTTCAAAACCAGTGAATGAATAGTTGCTTCCGATACTATCAATGGTTGAAACCTTGGGAAAAACAGCAGACATCATTTGCAATTTAGAACCGACTATTGAAGATACATTGATTTGTCTTTGTAGTGAAAGTTTTATCTTATGAGTATTTTGTAAATTAACATCTGTCACAGCACCATTTGAAACAAAACAAAAAGCCCCCTGAACTGGATCATCATTGGCATCTAAAATACTACAAGTAATATTGCCTCCCTCATTGAAATAAGCATCACTGCTATTTGTATAAGGGAAATATTCAATCAAGTCTACAACTTGAGACAGTCCGGTTGTATTCTGATAAGTGATTTCATAAATCATGAAATCACCTGCTTCATACCCGTTTACCGGTTCATTGATAAAATCATAAGTTATGTTAGAGGCTGGAATTACTGGTTCTCCACTTAATCCATCCTTAAAAATCACATCAAACTCTGTTGAAGACAAACAAATCGATTTACTGCGGTTTTCAGAGGTTGCTATAAAAGCATTGTTATTTGAATCATAGACTACATCTGTCTGTAACCCCAATAATGAATAGCCACCGTGATCGCCTTTGTTATCGCCATTTGGGTCAACAATTCTCATTTTAAGGTTTGAAGTTGAATTATATGATTCAATACTGTTGCAAATAACACCGTGCTTCGAAGTCATATTAACCTGACCTTCGGCTAATTGATACTCCATATCACCTTCCAGTGGAATTACAGGTATAACAGGCTCGTTATTACTGGTTAAATCCCTATCTAATTTCAATACAAATTGTGCATTTACTACAGACACAGTTGCCGATGTAATCAAAAAAGCTAAAAAAGCTTTTTTTCGATTAAACTCATTCATCATTAGTGTTACCTTTCAAAGATTGATTAACGTTTTTTTGTTTTGTGGTTTTCCTGCGAATTTTACTGTTTTTTGAAGAAATGGTGTTAAAAGATTGTTATAACTGGCATTAATTCCTAAAAAATATTGGTTTTTTGTGACTCTTCAAGCAATTTGCTGACTCAAATTGGCGCATAGTGGTGTATATTTAGCAGCTTGTTAAAATTTAGGTAAACCCATGAAGAAAAATCTGTCTTTACTACTTTTGTTTTTAATGGTTTCTCTGGTTCAAGCCAAATCTCCAGATTTAAGTGACATGAGCGAAGAAGAAAAGCAGGTCACAGGCATCAATAAATTGACCGCAGAAGAGCTCAATGCTTTGAATGATTGGTTAAAAAATAAACAAGCTGTCATTGACAGAGAAGTCAGAAAAAGAAACGCTGGATTCGAGAACCGAAGACAAGGTTCAGAAAGGCGTACTTTCAAAGCCAGACTTGAAAAAATGCATGAAGACAAATTGGGCAATACATTTTATGAGTTGGACAATGGTCAGATCTGGAAACGCATTTCTTCAGGTTCAATCTTTTTGAAAAAAGACGGTCGTCAATTGGTTACCATTGAACCTGCCATGTTTGGTTCATGGACATTGCAAGGCGATGGCAATCGAAGCGTTAAAGTTAAACGAATTAAATAGGACATTAACAATGAAAATCCACATTTCAATATTTTTTCTCACACTGGCTTGCTCATTGACTCAAGCCCAGGTTCCAAACGATGTTGGATTGGAATTAGTTACCAGTGTCAGTGACAACATGGGAGTGAGACATGCTGGTGACGGTAGCGGACGATTGTTTGTGATTACCCAAGATGGTGTCATTCGAGTCATTGATAATCAGGATAATTTGTTGACCACACCGTTTTTAGATATAGATGCCAAAGTCAATTCCAGCGGTAATGAACAAGGCCTATTGGGCTTGGCTTTTCACCCCAACTACAATCAAAACGGTTATTTCTTTGTTAATTACACCAAGTCTGGTTCAAACTCGGGGGATACCATCATCGAACGCTACCAAGTTTCCGCCGGTGATCCCAACGTGGCAAATCCTAATTCAGGCACAATCATAATGCGGATTATTCAAGATTACAGCAACCACAATGGCGGTAACATAGCTTTTGGCCCAGATGGTTACCTTTATATTGGCATGGGTGATGGTGGTAGTGGAGGCGACCCTGAGAACAGAGGACAACACATCGATTCAGTTCTCGGT
>JAUHXW010000067.1 GCA_030426705.1 Gammaproteobacteria bacterium | reverse complement strand
GCTCCAAAGTTTTCTTTACTGCATCCGGTAATTCACGCAATGAGTTGATTTTCTTTTTGTAAGCATCCAGTTCAGCCTGGTTGGGTAACTTGCCATGCAAAATCAAATAAGCGGTTTCATAAAATGTGGCATTGGTGGCTAAATCATCCACATCATAGCCGCGGTAGGTCAAGCCTGCGCCAATTTTACCCACTGTACATAATTTAGTTTCACCGGCGCTTTGACCTCGAAGGCCTGCACCACCTGCTTTTTTCGCATTTCCCATGTTATTTGTCCTCAGAATCTTGGTTATTACTAAAGAGTTGATCTAATTTTTGTTCGTAGCTGTGGTAATCCAAATAACCATACAGCTCTTCTCTGGTTTGCATGATGTCCAACACATCTTTTTGATGCCCTTGGGTCAGGATTGATTTATACACCAATTCAGCAGCACGGTTCATGGCTCGGTAGGCACTGCAACAATACAGCACAATATCCACACCATGTTCACTCAATTCATCACTGGTGAATAATGGTGTGTGTCCAAATTCAGTGATGTTGGCCAATATTGGCACACCCACAGCATCTTTGAAACGTTGATATTGATCCAAAGTCTTCATCGCTTCCGGAAAAATCATGTCAGCACCGGCTTCGACACAAGCCACGGCGCGTTCAATGGCTGCCTCTTCACCTTCAATCGCCAAGGCATCGGTTCTCGCCATGATGACAAAACCATCATCCGTTCTGGCATCAACAGCCGCTTTGATGCGATCGACCATTTCACCTTTTGAAACCACTTCTTTGTTAGGTCGGTGACCACAACGCTTCTGTGAAACCTGATCTTCAATGTGCATGGCCGCAGCACCCGCCTTGATTACTGATCGAGTGGTTCTGGCGATATTAAAAGCGCCTCCCCATCCGGTATCCACATCAATCAACAGCGGCAAATCACACACATCGGTGATTCTCCTGACATCTGTTAATACATCTTCCAATGAGGAAATACCCAAATCAGGCATGCCCAAAGAATTGGCAGCAACGCCACCACCTGATAAATAAATGGCCTGATGACCAATGTCCTTGGCCATACGAGCTGCATAAGCATTGATGGTGCCAACCACTTTCAGAGGCTGGTTATTTTCAACCGCCAATCTGAATTTTTGCCCAGCACTTTGAATTGAATTAGTCATAAATATTGTGAGTTTATTGTGTTTTCACCGGACATACAAAGATGTCACGAATGATTTTATGTCAATGAATAAGGTGAAATAATCAGATTTATCTGCACCGCAAACGATTGTGAAAATGATGATTTATACAGCCAACGAAGTGCTTTCCAGTCACCACTTTCAGTGAGGCAGTATTCTATCAGAATCCGCTTATTTAAGCCATAGACATTGGTCTAAAACTACGGAGAGTTGCTGAGCAACTCTTCTTAGCTTTTTAGATATTTAAGGTTCGAATCAGGTTGTTGATACCACCTTGAAGCACATAAACATCATAACCCAAAGTGGTTAAAGTAAAGGCTGCTGAGGCGCATCTTGAACCTAAATTACTGCAGGTGATGATTTCCTTACTCAAGTCCAGGCGATTGATTTGCTTGCGAATTTGATTCACCGGAATGTTCAAAGAACCTCTGATGCCTTGACGCTCAAACTCTACAGTCTCTCTGACATCCAGCAAAATCGCTCCACGGGTGATTTTATCGATGGTATCCTGCGCTGTGATCCACCTGACCACATGGGCTTTGACCAATCGAGTGAATTTTTGACGTGCCAATTTCATCAACAATCCATCGGTTTTCATCCTGACTGATGCGTTACGTGGCTCACTACTCACCAGTGCCGCCTCCCCAAACAAATCGCCTTTATGCAATTCTGCTACTTTTTGCTCACCTTCAGCCACACATTGAAAAACTTCAGCATCGCCCTCAGCAATGATGTAGCAAAAATCACCCACACCCCCTTCAGCAATGACTTCTTCACCCGCTTTAACCTGATGGGTTTCCAGTTCCTCAAATAACTCACCCACATTGCCTTGTGGCAACATTTGTACCGATTGGCTTTTCAACAAGCCCACCACCCATTCATAAGAACGATGACCACGAATCTGACTGTCTTCCGGGGCCTTGTCATGGGTGTCACACCAGACCTTGAAGTGGTCCAGGAAAGTGGAATTGATTTGAAATCCGGTGGCCACTTTAGAAGCCACTGTGGCGTCCATGGTATTGGATTTATTGGCATCGCCAATGGGGTATTTTGACGATAACATGGTTGATTTAATGATTTTTTCCCGGCCTTTGTCATTGACCACCTTAATGATTCCTTTGGTCAGGTATTTGGTGTTTTCAGCACGGCGATTGATGGTGTAAAGCTGCTCACCTTTTTGCATCTCAAAAAACTCAAGTTCCTTAAACAACAAAGGATAAAATTTGACCTTTATACCATTGAATGGGAAGTATTGTTGTAACTCTTCGGCCTTAATCATTAACCACTCTTTTCCTCTTTTTTTGAAATCTTAACCTATTTATATCAAGAACTCAAAAGCAAAAATCACCACAACCCATAGTTATTGTTGGTTACCACTGCTAACAACATAAGATTTGCCAAAACCATGCTAAACTGACCATTTTTTTAACCCATAGAAATGACAGAAACCCTCAAACACTTACTGCACCCCAAGTTTTTGCACATGACTCTGTTTGGTTTTTCTGCTGGCATTCCTTATTTTCTGATATTTTCATCGCTTTCTTTGTGGTTGGATCAAGTAGGTGTTGAAAAATCTGCCATCACCTATTTCAGTTGGGCAGCCTTGGGTTATTCATTTAAGTTCCTATGGTCACCTCTGGTTGATCGTTTACCCATTCCGTTATTAAGTGCGAAGATGGGGCAACGGCGCAGTTGGCTTTTGGTGATTCAATTGTTAGTGATTACCGCAATATGCTGGATGGGCATGACCGACCCCTCACAAGGTATCAATGCACTGACCCGAATGGCATTTGCTGTCACCCTACTGGGCTTTTCCGCCGCAACTCAAGATATTTTGATTGATGCCTGGCGTATTGAAGCGTCAAATGAAAAAGACATCACCATGCTCTCGTCCGTTTATATTGTTGGTTATCGCATCGGCATGGTGACATCAGGTGCAGGCGCATTATTTCTCGCTGATTTTTTTGGTACCAGCATGGGCAATTATCAATACTCAGCCTGGCAAGCCAGTTATCTGATCATGGCCTGCTGTATGTTGGTGGGCGTAATCACCACATTGATTATCAAAGAGCCCCAAAAACAAGACAAATTGGCCTACCAAACCAGTGATTACCTGGCTGTTCTGGGTGTGTTTGTCATTGCAGTTGCGACCCTGATTTTTTGTTACCAAAGCACCGAAATTTTTTTCCAAACATTACAGTCCTCAGCGACCAGCTTATTTAACAACAAAGCATTGGCAGCAGTATTGGCTACGGGTGGTCAACTCATGTCGGCACTCAGCATGGCTGCATTACTGGCGTGGTTGGTTTCTTTGGCACCTGTGGTCAACAAAAACATGATCAAAGAAGTGTATTGGCGACCGGTTGCTGATTTATTCAAGCGACACCGAAAACACATTTGGTTAGTCATTGGCATCATCAGCATGTTTAAGATTTCAGACATTGTTATGGGAGTGACTGCCAATTTGTTTTATCAGGAGATGGGGTTTACCTTAGGTGAAATTGCCAGTGTTGCCAAATCTTTTGGACTGGTTATGACCATTTCTGGCGGTTTATTGGGTGGTTTCCTGGTCTTACGTTTTGGCATCATGAACATAATGATTCTGGGTGCCATCGTTTCCGCAGGCTCAAACTTGCTGTTTATGGTAATGGCCTATACCGGCAAAAGCCTGTGGTTTTTAACCGTAATGATTTCCGTTGATAATTTGGCCCAAGGTTTGGCTGCAGCTGTTTTTGTTGGCTTTTTATCGATGTTAGTCAATCGCCAATTCACCGCTGTCCAATACGCCATGTTTTCATCGGTGATGACACTGTTTCCAAAAATCATCGGAGGCTATTCAGGCGGTATGGTCGAACAAATGGGCTTTGCCAATTTTTACCTGATGACTGCTGTCATCGGCCTTCCTGTGGTGTTGATGCTGATGTATGCCAAACGGCGGCGGGTGTTTGAATTTGATCAAAACCCGTCGCCTAAACCCTAGGGCCTGTTTCACAAACTGAGTTCACACACATCGGAAGTACGGTCGGCACAGTCGAAATAAATGCGCTGGCCCGCGACATCGTAATTCATCGCCTCACCGGTGTATGGGTTGCGCTCTTTGGATGCCGCAACGGTGTCTGCTACCGAAGTCTCAGGATTGAGCTTGATTTCAATTTTCAACCGCAACAAAGCCAACATGCCATCCAGGTCATGAACGCGGGCCACATAATCGGCATAAGCTGGCGTAGCGATACTCAACAACATTTTTCCCGTAGGGTTGTACAAAGACGTTGGTGACCAACTGAAAGCGTCAACCTGTAGCTGATTTCTGGTACCACTTTGTTGTTGGTGAAACTCTTTGGGGCTCAACGTCGACATGGCCAACAAAGATTGGAAGGACAACTCATAGGCCAAGTTGTGCGTGGCATTGGGCTGAAAAAAGTCAAACCATCCAAGGTATTTCAACTCCCCCGAATCTTCGGCCTGATCGAACAAGTCGATGCCATGTTTGAATTCATATTGGAACACCGTCTGCATGTTGGTTTCTGCCTGACTCAAGCGGGGCACCATGGTCAGCAACTGCTGCAGTTGTGAGGAGGTAAAGCGGTCTTCATCCAAGGCTTTGGACAAGGCACCAATGCCGTTGTTGATCGAAGCCACCGCCACCATTTTGGTGATCATGTGATGCCCTTGTTTCAGCAGCATACGCCAGAAAGTCATGTCTTGCTTGAAAGCGGCCATGAACCCATCAGCCTCTTGGGTGGCGTGGCTGTTGGCCAAATACAAACGCTTCAAGGCCAACGCCGGCCCGAATGGAACAAATGGTGCCGTCAAATCCATTTGTGTGGGGTCACTGTATTCAGTTAATTGAATTAATACAGCATATTTTTCCAACTGGGACAGCAAGCGCGTCTGGCTGATGGGCTGTTCAACTACAGCATCGAATAAATAAGCCATGCAACCCCGCTCCCTTCTGGAGTTACACCGTGGGTATTCACTTTGCCATGCCTGGTCAGCTTCGATGTTAACAAATTGATCAAACTCATCACCATTCAAGTAGTCGTCACCGGATTGTTCAATTTTTTGATTGAGGAAGGTTCTGACTTCTTTGGTAAAGGCCATAAAGTCAGTTCGTGTGCTGTTGATTGCCAATAATGCCGGATAGGCATTTTGAGCCGAATAGGGTTTGGCTTTGATGTCCTTGATGGCCTGCACTTCTGGGCGGAGCGTTTGATCAAACGCCGAAGTGTTGATGACCACGGTGATGACACACAAAGTGACAGCCATCAAAACCAAGTATTTCAATATTTTTTTCATTGCAGATGTTCCTGTTGTTAATTACCCTGTCTATAATGCGACATAAGCGCTTGGATCACCTGAGTAAAAGCTGAGTAATACCTGAGCGCAGGTTTTCAGACCAAAAGTTGATGGTAAACTTCACTCCATGAATGAAGCAAGTAAAATAATCCAAACAGCTGGACTCACCATCAACACTAAAACTGGTGAAGTGACCAATCTGTTGAATCATGATTTAATCCGTTTAAGTCCGGTCAATATACGTGTATTGGAAACTTTAATTAACCAAGCCCAGCAGTCTGTCAGCAGACAACAAATTTTTGATACCGTTTGGCCCAACCAAACCATCAGTGATGATGCATTAACCCGGTGTATTTCTGACCTTCGAGCGCAATTAAAACCCTTAGCAACAACTAACCCTTTGATTGACACCATTCCAAAAGTTGGCTATCGCTGGTCTAACGCCATTGACGAGAATGCCGCTTCCCCCAAAGATGTCATTAACGGCTCAATAAAAAGTCCTGCCACTACTATCAAAACCGCTTTACTGATTATAATCACCCTCATGGTTTTCGGCTGGGGCTTGTTGCTTTTAATCCAGCTTGGAGCCAAACCTGTGAACATCCCATTGGCTATATTACCGACCAAAATAGTCAATCAATCAGCTTTAACCAATGATTTCAAAAAGTTCAATGTGGTAGCTGAATTAAAACAAGCCATAGCCAACCGTAAAGACCTACAGTATTTATCAGAGTATGCTTTGGAGTCACACCAAGGCAGTCCATTCCCCTATTTCAGCCACCAATTTGGTGTACGCTGGTTTATTGAAAGCCAGTTGTCTCATCAGCAAAACGGCAGCTTGCTCACCTTGAATCTGGTCGATGCCAAAACCGCTTTGGTGACTTACAGCATTCAAAAAAACATCAATTCCATAGACGACATTAAAGAAGTTTGTAAAGAGTTTATGGAATTCGTTACCAACTTATGAATCATTTGCATCTGTATAAGTCAAAAAAGTCATGCAGCAGATCAAATCTATTATTTTAGGAAGTTTGGCTAATTTCAGTTTATTGTTATTGGGCTTTGTCATAATGAAAGTCAATAAGACTTCAGTTGCTCAAAGTGATTTTGCCGAACCACTGATAATGCTCATCATTTTAATACCTGCATTACCAACGCTGTATAGAATGTTCAAGCCTTTTACTCCGTACAATTTCACATTTAATTTGACTTTGTTTTTGGTGCTTCTTTACCTGAATACAGCTTTATTCATGCGTGCTTTCGTCTATATAACCTCATCTAATGGGTGTTATAATCCGTGGTTTTAGATTTTAGCTACTAAAATGTCAGAAGCACCCACAGAATTTCCCCAAGAATCTACGGTTATCATGATTCCAGGCCCGGCTGGTCAAATTGAGTGTTTAACTGCGCCGCCTGAAGCGGATGCAGTAGATAAAAACCGCGTTGCGCTGATATGTCATCCGCATCCTTTGTATGGTGGCACCATGCGCAATAAAGTGACTCATATGCTGGAAAAAGCCTTCCGGGATATGGGCGCGCACACTGTCAGGTTTAATTTCCGTGGCGTGGGCGAATCAGATGGTGTGTTTGACGATGGCGTGGGTGAAGCTGATGACTTATTGGCCGTTTATGATTGGGCCAAACAGGTCAAGCCGCATTGCAAGTTCTGGTTAGCAGGATTTTCCTTTGGCTCCTATGTCGCACTGCGAGCTGTTCATGACATCAAGCCAGAGCAATTTGTTACCGTGGCACCACCGGTTGAACGTTATGATTACACGGAGTTGGCTCCACCAGATTGTCCTTGGTTGGTTATTCAAGGTGATGAAGATGATGTGGTCAGCCCAAGAGCGGTGTATGAATATGTGGAACAACAAAATCCCATGCCTCAATTGGTGACCATGAAAGCCGGACATTTCTTTCATCGCCGATTACTGGATCTCAAAGGCGCCATCAAAAATGGCATACTGCGCCAGGTCAGTAACGACTGATCCGTGAGCAGTCCCCAACAAAACTATCTGGCTGAAATTGAAGCCGGCATCATCTGGCGAGACGAACTCCAGGCCCAAGTGGTCGAAGAGTTCGAAAGGCTCCACATTGAATTGTCAGAACCACCCAAAAAAAGTTGGCTGTTTGGTAGGAAAGACCGCGCTCCGAAAGGGATTTATATTTATGGTTCAGTAGGCCGTGGCAAAACCCACTTGATGGATTTGTTTTTTGATAGCTTGCCCAATCATGTGGGAAAACAACGTCAGCATTATCATGAATTTATGTTGTGGCTGCACCATGAACTGCGTCAGCTTCCCAACCAGAGTGACCCACTGGAGTACATATTCAAACGATTGGCTAAACAAACCCAGATACTCTGCCTGGATGAGTTTTTGGTTAATGACATTGCCAATGCCATGTTATTGGCAGGCATGTTGGAAGCTTTCAGTCGCTATGGCATTGCTTTGGTAACCACTTCCAATGTTCAACCCAACAATTTATACAAAGATGGTTTACAGCGGGCCAAATTTTTACCCGCAATTGATTGGATCAATGATCATATGCAGGTGATGCACCTGGATGGTCAGCAAGACTACCGGCAGAATGATGAACAAGATCACGAAGACTGGTACTTTCCCATCAATCCGTCCAGCCAGTTTCATCTGGATGATTGTTTTAAGCAATTGACAGAAAATCAACAAATTTCTAACAGCTCATGGGTTATCAATGATCGTCAATTGGACGTTATTAAATCCACTCAAAATGTACTCTGGTGTGAATTTACTGAGCTTTGCCAAAAGGCCCGCAATGCCTCTGACTACATAGAAATTGCCAAACAAATCGACACCATAATCATCAGCAAAATCCCACAAATGAATAATGACCAGGACAATGAAGCTCGAAGATTCATTACCTTGATTGATGTCTTATACGAGGCTGAAGTCAAAATCATTGCCCAGGCGGCCTGCCATTACAAAATGATTTATCAGGGACAAAAACTTAATTTCGAATTTGAACGTGCGGCTTCCCGCTTGTCTGAATTACTCAGAAAGCCTTGAAAGAACAGATGACAGCAATGACTCAACTCAACTGGAAATTGTTGACTGGCTGACATTTCTGTTCTCACAAGACTCATAACTTGGTTATATAACAGTCTGATTACTCAAAACCATCTTTGAATATCACATCAGAGCCGTATAACTCATTGGACATGGTGCTGGTAGTACCTGCCCAGGTATTAGGAATGATGTTGTCTGACATGGCTGTACTGGTGGTGCGGATTGCCATGCCATCTGGTATGGGCGAACTTAAATTGTAAGAAAAATCTCCGTTACCATCAGCGATTACCGACCCCAGGTGCGCTAAAGCTTCTTCATGTCCATCGACATCATCCAGATAAAAATCAATCAAACAATTGGGGCATGGGCTTGGATTACCAAGAATATTGCTTTGGTGACTACCACCGCTGATCAGTGTTCCACTGACATTGGTTATTTCTGCCGGTTCAAACAGCCTGATATCGGATGCTATCATGGGACCCATTTCAAAGTATTTTTCAGGTCCATTGATCACAATATTGCCTCTTACCGTATTTCCGGAATCCTTGAATGCTGGGCTACTGGTGTCGGTCCAAAGAATGGCGCCCTTGGTGTTTTCAAAGCCATTGCGTGATGAGTCAATCAGGTTATCAACCACCAAATGCCCATTATTTTGCGGATCCAACACATCGGTTTGGGTAGAAAATTTAATTCCCTGACCACATACGCCCACCGTATCTCCATTGATGTCTTGTCCAATGTTGTTATTTTCGATGGTATGTAAAGAACCAAATACAGTCAGCGCTTGTGGCGGTGTATCATTGGTACTGCGAATGTTCTGAAGGCCTGCAATGATGTTTCCTTGAATCAAAGCGCCCGTGCCAGCAATGTTGATACCAGATCCACCGAACCATTCATCCTCATCCAGTTCATTGGGATTTGGGCTGATGGTGGTAAAAGTCCGACATACCAATGCTTCAGGCACAGTTGGAACAGTGCCATTGATGTCCAAACCTATCCAGTTATTCAAAACCTGTAAACCTGTGGTGTCTGAATTGACTTCAACTGCATTGGTTCCAGCCCCTGCAATGATGTTGTTTTGTACCAATAGATGACTGGCATCGCTGGTTCCAAATATGCCATGATTGCCTGCCAGATTATCAATATTAAAATCAACATCAGCAAACACGATTTCACTGCCATCCGAAGACAAACCCCAGGTATTATTTTCAAAAGTTATGTTTTGTTCCTTGGCATGGATGCTCATGCCTCCAAAAAATCCAAGGTTGGTGATTTGTACATCGCTTAACTCGATTTCTAAAGTTTTTCCACTTTCTATCATCACCAAAGGCATCTGATGATTCCCTTGTACATCGACCACAGGACCAGTGATGGTGATTTCACCCACTGAATCTAAAATAGTTTGGGGGTAAAGACCAAAGTCGCTGACATTGCCGGCATCTGAAACGGGTAGCACCCATTGTCCATTGTTAAACTGCGCATCATCAGCATCACCATTGGTGCCATTCAAGCCAGTAAATACAATGGTCACCGGCGCACAACCCGCACAAAAGTCATCGTCAGCGATGGCACCCGCTTCACGCAGCGCCCGACGCAAGGTACATTTGTTGGCACCAGAGCCTGTGGTGTCAGGAAAGAACAAGCCACCTTGTGTGTAGCTACAGGTATGGTTATTATTGGTGGGTTCCTCATCCAATGCCCAATCTACAACAATTGTGGTTTGAGCTTGGCTGGATGATGCCCAAATTTGCAACAAGCACATCAATGCCAACTCTATGATTAAATTTTTCCTCATGATTCATTCCTCTTAAATTAATCTAGTCTTGCATGTCCCCAGGAGACTTACTCTGGGTACATTGCGATGAGAGGAATGGTATTAAACTGCAGCCTATTAGACCTGAAAAAAAGATGAAATACGTTTGAAATTTAGTTAAAACACCGCTTAAAACGGTATTTTTCCGGTAGGCTCGTTTGAAATTTAATTGATTACTTGGCTAAGGAAACGATGCCACAAGTCCTGAAGTCTGAAACCTTTATCTGAGAGCTGACTGTCTTCTGATAGATAGCATGACTTGGCGTGTTCCAATTGAATGGCGTGAATGTGGTTATTGGGTTGACCGTAATTACGGGTGATAAAACCACCTTTAAAACGCCCGTTATTAACCACTGTGAATTCAGTTTGTTCAGACAAATGCTTCATCAATTGCTGTTCCTTTTCCACTGAACAACTTTTTCCAGCGAAGGTTCCCACATTGATGTCAGGCAATTGGCCCTCAAAAAACCTTGGCACTTCATCATCGATACTGTGTGCGTCTATCAATAGACAATACCCAAATTGCGCCTTTGCAGCGGCTATCATCTCAGTCAGTTGATGATGGTAAGGTTGCCAATAGGTTTCAATGCGGCGTTTGATTTCGGCTTGATCAGGTTGTTGACCCGCTTGATAGATGTCTTTGAAATCAAACGTGCTGGTAGGACACAATTCAGTTTCGGTCTGGTTTTGATACAAAGCTTCACCTGTGGCCGGACGATTGAGATCGATTACATGCCTGGAATAATTGGCTTTGATTTTTGAGTATTTGAGATTTTCAAATTCAAACACTTCGCTGATCAACAAATCACGGTCAGATGAACCAATAACCGCTGGATTCATTTGGCTTAATATATCATCGGGAATCAGCGCACCATCGTGCGGCACGCTGATTACCAATGGAGATGCTTGTTGTCTTAACTCAAAGATGGACATAATGTAGGCAAAAATTGATTCAACTCGCCTGATAATACCAGTTGTTGCATGTGATTGATGTCAGGAGCCAACAACCGGTCTTTGTCCAAAAAGGCCACGTCTTCACGCACTTTTTGATAAACCGCAAACAAGGCATTCGAGGTTTTTAAACCTTCATGAAAATCAATACTCTGGCAAGATGCCATCATTTCTATGCCAACGATGGCAGCGGTGTTTTCCGACAAATCGGTGAGCTTGCGACCTGCGAAAGTCGCCATCGAAACATGGTCTTCCTGGTTGGCCGATGTTGGAATGGTATCCACACTGGCCGGATGTGCCAAAGTTTTGTTCTCAGAGGCCAAAGCTGCCGCGGTCACATGGGCAATCATAAACCCCGAATTGACGCCCGAATCAGGCACCAAAAATGCCGGCAAGCGACTTAAATTAGGATCAATTAACATCGC
>JAUHXW010000066.1 GCA_030426705.1 Gammaproteobacteria bacterium | reverse complement strand
ACACTACCAAAATCAGGCACCCAATGTAATTGCTCCCCATTGACCCGAACCAGCTTGTGATGAACTTCACTGACAATAAAGAAATCATCATTAACCACCGTTATGCCTTCCATATCGAGGTTCATAGCGCCTAATTCACCCACTTTAATATTTCGATGAATGTTGGCGTTGGCTTCGCCATTTTCACTTATTTCGAGATGAAAGATTTGACTGCCATCATCACAAACTGTGAATAACTGATGGTCCTTAATGGTTAAACCTGATGGCTCTATTTGTTTTGATGAATTAATAGGAAAGACCTGAAATTCATTTAACTTGATAGGTTCTGCTTGTGCTAAACCCAAACACAACAGGCTCAACAACACTGACTTAATCCAATCTAAATACATCTTAGGGTTGTGTCTCGAAGTCATTTTCAAAAATTAAATCATTGGGTACAGCGCAAACGCCTGGTGCCACCACCCTGATGTCATCGAATTTCCAATCACCCGCTGGCACACTGCTGTCGGTACCCATCCGCCATCTGATTTTAACATTTTGCTTGGCAAAAGATGACAAATCCACTTTCACTTCAGTATAGCTGCCAAGTGCATCAACAAATGCTGGTACTGAGCCCAATGGTTGACCAAATCCTCCATTCAAAGTGCCGTTATAACCGTTTTGAGTCATTACAGGACCCAAATCTGTCCAGCTTGAACCATTATTGGTGGTAATTTCAATCACACCACCATCATAATTGTCATTACCTGCTTCAAAGTTATGCTTATGCCAGAACATCAATTCTGCATCAGTTGGTAACAACATTTCGGGCGAGACGAGACTTTTGTCAGTCGTCGATCCTTCATTGGTTGACACATAGGCTTTACCGGAACCGCTGCTGTGGTCATCTCCAGTTTCTATTCGCCAATCATTGTTGCCTGTTCCCGTAAGTAATCACCAATTACCATCGGTGATGTTACTGAAAGCCTCAACATCGTTGTTCAAAACTTGAACTTCACAAGTGGGCTCCAACATGACATTTTGTGTGCTGGTCTGTCCTGCAGTGATGCTCACATTGTTGATTGTTGCTGTAAAATAACCTAATTTGCTGACAACCAAATCCGCAGTTGCCGCACTCGTTTCAATACTGAATTGACCGGCAGCATCAGTGAAGGTGGTGGCACCGTCAAAGTTCACTTCTGCCATATCAATGACCGCTTGGGTATTTTCATCAATGACTGTTCCTGACAAAGTGCCCAGATTGGCCGGATCAACCACATCTACAAACATGGCTGCTGGCACACCTGCGATCGAATCCTGGGCCTCAAACCAAACCACATGTCTTCCTTCAGTTAAACCTGTGGTATCTATTGACCCATTAAATACTTCAGTTTTACTGTCAAAATTTCCATCAGTAGCCGTCATGTCTATGGCAACAGCACCCGGTAACCAGGAAGGCGTGCCAATATAGGCTTTCACCGCAGTGATGTTTTGCGTAGGCTCGGTACCATTGCTGTTGTTAAACTGTAAATCCGTCGCTGTACCACTGACATTGAAAGTTTGCCCTAACCCCACTTCAGGTATCGAAGTGGGTAAATTGATCACGTCTGGACCTGATGCCAACACATAAGGCATTCTGGCTGCTTTGGCCGCGTAAATTAAAGCGGGTAAGTTATCTGGGTAAATGGTGTTATCAAAAGCACTGCAGCTTGAATAAAATCCCCCTTCGCCCAATTCGATGGTATAAGCCGCCACACCCAACGTGCCATATGCATTGTCATCGGAAGCACCATCGGCACCACCCAATGAAGCATTGGATTGTTCTGGGCGATAGCCGGTAAAATACGACATCCTGCGCGCCAATGTCTGCAATTGATCATGATTTGGAGATTGTGCAGCTGAGTTTGAGTAACCCCATGGAAACAATGTCAGTTCAGCCACATTATGAATATCCAGATAAACACCTGGCTTGTTCAGTGGTGCAGGTGTGGTTAAATCTTCAGGCCTGTCATCGGGAAACAGGTTCTGGATATAATTATGTATGGCTTGTGTCTCTGGCTCACTGACAGCAGATATGCCTCGATAGTTCTCCCTACATTCAGTTCCACTTGAGCCGGTTCCCTGGTTCCAGAGAAAATTAAAATTACGATTCATATCGACGCCTTGCATGTCGAACCCAGTGCCACCAAGACAATGATTTTCATTGCGATTTTTTCTTTGATGGAAAGTGGCTTGCCCTTCCGAAATTTCCCTACCATCAGGGTTACCCTGCAAAAGCAGATGAATTTCATGATAATCAACCAACCAGGTCACATCTGCATTTTGACCATATTCCGACAATAAATGCTCAGCAAAACGTGTCAGCAATTCAGCTGTGGGATACTCACGCGCATGGATGGCACTCATGGCATATAAAATTGGCTTGTTGTTAATGCCGTTGTTTTCATTGGTGATTTTCACCACCTGCATGTCGTGACCGGCATCACCACCTGGGGTTAATTTATGCCAAGATTGACCAATATTGACCAACTCCACTAAGTTTGGATAATTATTGTTCATGGAATCCATGGCAGCAAACGTTTCCACCACTGTACGATAGCAAGGAAAGTTGTCTATGGTCTTCACACCCATAAAACTTTTCTCATGCAAAAAGGCTTGTTGTTGCATCAAGTTTTGCTGTAACTCCACTTGAAATCCGCGTTGCAATAAGTCCTGATATCCGGCCTGCTCATGAATCATCATCAACACAGTCTTGTTCTTTTCATCAAGCTTCCACAAATCGTAGGATTCTTTTAAATCAAGCACATCCTGTTTATTTTGGTATTGAACCAATACCACCCATGGAAACCTTGCATTTTCTTTACTGAAAGTCTGCTCAGTGGCTACAACAAATTGCGCTGTAAACAACAAAAAGAAAATTATCAAAAATTTATTAAACACGCTCACTCCTCTTTTATCTTTATTATTTTATTCACCACTGTTTGATTTTCTGCCATACCACCCAAAATAAAAACACCCGCAGGTGTGCTCAATAAACCGCGATGATCCATGGTCTTGGGAATGGCGGCTTCTGATGAACGCCATTGATTGCGTTGAAAATCATAAATTCTGATGGTTGAACTGGGCTTTGATGGTGTGCCATCATAGCCAATGCCGTCGTAATTATAGGGATTGTCACTGCCACCTGCAAAATAAACTTGACCTTTGTTGTGTCTTGAAGCCGCCATGCGGTAAAAAGCAGTACCACTGTGATGAGGAATTTTTTGCCAATGTATTTTGCTGATGTCTTGTTCATCAATGAAACCAAGCGCACACTCCGGCGAAGGCAAAAACTGCTTCTTGTCACCTTGCCACACCACTTTAACGCCATCACAGACAATCATCTGATTCTCAACGATGCCACCAGCATGCCCAAATACGGGCGGCAAAGGAAACTCTGTGGCTTGTTGCCAAGTTTTAGTTTCAGTATCAAACACTTGCACCAATGACACATTATCCACATCGTGCCAACCACTGATGAGATAAATGTAACGATCCTGATAAACCAAAGCGACCGCATCATCCACTGGTGTAGGCATGGCTGGCATGGCTTGCCATTGATGACTGAAACCATCGATGCGCCAAACATTGGGGATGGATTTTTCGCTGTGATCTGCGGCCACGGTATAACCCCCGAATAAATACACCGAATCCTTGACACTGACTGCTACCGAGGCCAGTACTGGTAATTGTTCAGCGGGCACATTGAGATCATGCCACTCACCACTGTGCCAGACAAAAGCCTGGTTGGTGATTTCCTGATAGGTTCTGCCGGGTTTCAGGCCATTAAAAGTATAGAATTGGTGCTGGCCATTGATGTTGAGATAAGCCACGGCATTGTTGCTGACCGCAATCGGTAATGCATTTGGCAACTGAGATTTTTCAAGCTTTCGGACAGCACATTGGGAGAGCAATAAGGGCAACAACAAACAAAAAAGCCTACGCATGCAACTCCTTTAACATCCGTACACCACAACCAGTATGACCCGTATCACCCATGGCACAATCAAGATAGGTAAAACCATTTTTCACATAGAGTTTTTGTGCGGCTTTCATGCCTTCAACGGTCTCCAGATACATCTCATTGAAACCTGCTTTGCGTGCGCCCTGAATACACAACTCAATCATTTTTTGACCCAAACCCATGCCCCTCAATTGTGGTCGAAAATACATTTTTCGCAACTCAGCTGTGGTGCCAGGCTCAGTACCAGCCAAAGGTGCGTAACCGCCCACGCCCAACACCTCTCCATTCACTTCAATCACATAATAAGCGCTGAGTTCATCGGCGTAAGCTGCATGCATGTCCTCTAGTTCCGGATCCACGCCAGCAAAGCCTTCACCAACAATACCAAATTCAGCCAGCGTTTCCTGTACCAACCGTTTCACCTGCTGGTTATCTTTGGGTTCAATCAGGCGAATCAGTGGTTCAGTCATTGGTTTCACTGCCACCATGGTTTTTATAAATCACCCGACCATAACTGTAAGCCACTTCGGTCATTTCAGCCAAAGTGTCTTCAATCAATTCCTCGTAATCTTCTAAATGGTTCACTTCCAGTTTTTCCATCAAATCAGCTTTCGACTTGGTTCGTGGATTTTTACTGATCAAAGCGCAACAATCCTTATAAGGCTCACAACAAATTTCAAATAAATCCAATTTATTTGATAATTCAATGATCTGCTCCTTGTTATAGGTCAACAAGGGTCGCAATATCGGCGCAGTGATGGCCTGATTCATTGAGTTGATGTTTTCCAATGTTTGCGAAGCCACCTGCCCCAGGTTATCACCAGTCACCAAAGCCTGGGCTTCGATGTTTTGCATAATCCGCTCGGAAACCCTGGCCATAAATCGTCTGAACAAAATCAAATCATAAGCCAGATTGTGCTCCAACAAAGCCATATCAAAGTGTGTATAAGGCACAATATACAATCGAGAACGACCCGTGATTTCACTGAGTTGTTTCACAATGCGGGAAATTTTGTAGTTTTCCACATCATCAAGATTGTGGTGACTGGCCGAGAAATGCACAAAATCAACATTGCAACCCCGATTGGCCATCAACCACCCTGCCACAGGAGAGTCAAATCCTCCTGATAACAGCGTCAGTACCCGCCCCGTGGTTGAAACTGGCAATCCACCAGTAGCTTTGATTTTATTGGTATGCACCGAAATACCACGCGAGCTGATATTAACGTAGAAAAACTGATCGGCATGTTTTAGATTCACATCACGCCACTCACTGTTTTCAAAAATGGTTTTGGCCAGTTGTTGCGCAAAATCCTGTGAAGTGGTGCGAAAATTTTTATCGCTTCTTTTGATATTCAAAGCGAATGTTTTACCCGGTTGATAGGTTTCCTGTGCCATGGTTTTGATGACATCATGGATGGGTTGCAAATCAGGGTCTGCCTGCAGAAAACGGTATTCTTTTTCCGAAAACCAATGCACAAAACTCAACCAGGCAATGCCTGGAATACGAGCAATCTCTTCAACGGCTTTTTTAGCCACCTCGGCATCTTTGTCAGCCACTTCAACAAAAATACGGTCATGGATGGAAATGACTTCCCAATTCAATTCCAAAGATTTGAGCTTTCGTCTGATATTTTGCCGCAGACGCTTAACAAATTGACTGCGATTTTTACCCTTTAACGCCAGTTCAGCATATGAAACAACAATGCGGTATCTCATTACGTATCAACCACCCTTATGCAAAAAAAGGCCTGATGGCATCATCCAAACGCGCCACCGCAGCTTTGAGCACGTCAATCGATGTCGCAAAAGACAGACGCACATAGCCCGGCGCGCCAAAA
This sequence comes from Gammaproteobacteria bacterium, assembly GCA_030426705.1. GTDB lineage: Bacteria > Pseudomonadota > Gammaproteobacteria > Xanthomonadales > Marinicellaceae > Marinicella. The sequence continues at coordinate 5,909 of JAUHXW010000066.1, read as the reverse complement.
GGCGTTCCAGGAACCACAGCCACACCTGCGTTTTCCAATAACCAGGTGGCCAATTCAACATCATCACTGATGCCGTCGACTTTAGCGACAACTTCAGTCACATCAGGAAAGGCATAAAACGCCCCCTCACCCTGGGCACATTTCAAGCCAGGAATTTGATTCAAAGCCTCTACCAGGTAATCATGTCGCTCTTTAAAAGCGGCTTTCATGACACCCAAACAATCTTGAGGCCCATTGTAGGCTTCGGTGGCAGCCGCTTGTGAAATGGAGCATGGATTTGAAGTGCTTTGCGACTGGATTTTACGCATGGCAGCAATGATGTCTTGATGGCCAGCCGCATAACCAATGCGCCAACCGGTCATGGCATAGGCTTTTGAAACACCATTGATGATGATGACCCTGTCTCTGATTTCAGGAAACAGTTCCACCAAATTAGCCAAAGGTTCAGCGCCCCAATAAATGTGTTCATAAATATCATCGGTGGCCACCAACACATGTGGATTTTCAACAATCACTTCACCCAGGGCCTGCATTTCAACACGTGTATAGGCTTTACCTGTTGGGTTACTGGGCGAATTCAACATCACCAGACGGGTTTTGTCTGTGATGGCTTCACGCAATTGTTCCGCGGTGATTTTAAAATCATCAGCCATGGTGGTATTAACAATCACTGATTCACCACCTGCCAATAAGGTCATGTCCGGATAAGACACCCAATAAGGTGCTGGAATGATGACTTCGTCACCCGGGTTGATGACCGCATTCAATAAATTGGAAATGCTGTGCTTGGCCCCACAGGAAACCAGAATTTCATTGGGCTGATAGCTGACATGATTTTCTCGGAGCAATTTACCGATAATGGCCTGCTTTAATTCAGGTGTGCCGTCAACGGCGGTATACTTGGTTTGACCTGCTTTGATGGCAGCAATGGCAGCATCTTTGATGTGGTCAGGCGTATCAAAATCAGGCTCGCCCGCACCCAAACCAATCACGTCCTTACCCGCTCTTTTCAATTCAGCAGCTTTCATGCTCACTGCAATGGTCGCAGAAGGCTTCACTTGCTTCACTAAATCGGCAACAAAATCACTCATATCAACGGCTCAATGATAAAAAGTGACTATCATAAGAGACTGTAACAATATGGCAACCTTTTTCTTAGAAAAGGTGGTTATTGGCCAGGTTTTTAAACTAAAGAGACTCACAAGGCAAATCAAAATCCACATGATAATGCTCATCATGTCTCACCCAGGCTTGCTTTGTATTGAATTTGATGTTCGCTTTTAGATAATCACCTTGTTCTGTTGCAAACAGTTTCTTTTGTAGTTTTGGATCGAAGAAAACCCGACTGATACCAAACCCAAGTGATTTGGCGGTTTCATTCAACACTTTTAAATGTAATGCCAACACATTGAAATCTATGGTGTATTGCTCAAACTTCCCAGCAGCATCAAACTCAATGTTATAACCCAATTTATTTTTCACTGTTATGGGTAAATAAGCTGAGTTTCCTTTCTTATCAACGACTGGCACCATAAAATCAACAGACAAACCATTTTGGTGGGTTTTGTGTGGTGAAAATTTTCCACCTTTTATCCAACCGGTCTCAGCATACATAAATTTTTTATCGGCTGATTGTGTCGCTAACTGCTGATAAGCACTCAGTACCACTTCAGCAACCTTTGAGTGGACATAGGTTCTGCCTAAATGCCATGCCAGCTCACTAAAAACAACAAAATTATCCCCTTTTTTAGGCAATATAACTCCGTGTTTTAGCTTGCCCTGACTGGTTGTGCCAAAACATTGGCTGTTAGGTGCTTCAGCTATACTCGACACTGAATTCAAACACAAAATTAAACATCCGGCTGTTTTGAAAATTCGTCTTAATAATTGCATAAAGATACTGTACCATATCTGCCATGGAAACCATCAACTTGCAAATCAAAAAGAAGGCCAATCCGTTTAAAATCAACAGCCCATTTGAGCCCGCTGGTGATCAGCCACAGGCGATAGAGAAACTGGCACAAGGCTTTGAGGATGGTTTGAAAGCCCAGACGTTACTTGGGGTGACTGGTTCGGGTAAAACCTTCACCATTGCCCACATGATCAACAAGGTGCAAAAGACCACCATGATCATGGCGCACAACAAAACTTTGGCGGCCCAATTGTACGCGGAGTTCAAAGAGTTTTTTCCTGACAATGCGGTCGAATATTTTGTTTCCTACTACGATTATTATCAGCCAGAAGCTTATATTCCAGCCACTGATTTGTACATCGAAAAAGACGCCTCGATCAATGAATACATCGAACAAATGCGATTGTCTGCCACCAAGTCTTTGATGGAACGCCAGGATGTAATCATTGTCGCCACGGTTTCAGCGATTTATGGTTTGGGTGATCCACAGTCTTATTTGCAGATGCTGATATCTTTAAACGTCGGTGATACCATTGATCAACGCACCCTGCTCAGGCGTTTGGCCGAACTGCAATACAACCGCAATGACATCATTCTTGAACGTGGCACGTTTCGGGTTCGTGGCGAGGTCATTGATGTGTTTCCGGCAGACTCGGAAAAGATGGCGGTGCGCATTGAGATGTTTGATGATGAAATTGAGACTTTGAGTTTTTTTGATCCATTAACCGGCAAAAAGCTGAGTGACGAACAACAAATCAATATATTCCCTACTTCACATTATGCCACTCCAAGGGAACGAATTCTCAATGCTATCAGTAACATACGCGAAGAACTTAAAGATCGATTGAAGGTTTTATACGATGAAAATCGACTTGTAGAGGCACAAAGACTGGAACAACGGACGATGTACGACCTGGAAATGATGCAAGAGTTGGGCTACTGCACTGGCATAGAAAATTACTCCAGGCACCTGACTGGCTTGCCGCCGGGCAGTCCGCCACCCTGTTTGTTTGATTATTTGCCCAGCGATGCTTTACTGGTGGTTGATGAGTCGCACGTCACCATTCCACAAATCGGCGCCATGTACAAAGGCGACCGCTCGCGCAAGGAAAATCTGGTGCGATTTGGTTTTCGTTTGCCTTGTGCTTTGGACAACAGGCCATTGAAGTTTGAAGAATGGGAACAAAGAACACCACGCATGGTATTTGTCTCAGCCACACCCAGTAAATATGAAGCCGATCATCAGGCACAAATTGTCGAACAAATTGTGCGACCCACCGGACTGGTAGATCCAGAAATTGAAGTACGCCCAGTAGCTACTCAAGTCGATGACTTGCTCTCTGAAATCAACATCCGCATCAAAAAACAGGAACGCGTGTTGGTCACCACTTTGACCAAACGCATGAGTGAGGATTTAACGGATTATCTGACCGATAAAGGCATCAAAGTCAGATATTTACATTCGGAAATTGATACCGTGGAGCGAGTTGAAATCATCCGTGACCTCCGCAAAGGCGTTTTTGACGTATTGGTGGGTATTAACCTACTGCGTGAAGGTTTGGATATGCCTGAAGTTTCATTGGTGGCCATTCTGGATGCTGACAAACAGGGCTTTTTACGCTCTACCAGTTCATTGATTCAAACCATTGGCCGTGCCAGCCGTAATGTTCATGGTAAAGCCATCCTTTATGGCGATAAAATCACTGCAGCCATGGAAGTGGCAATCAGCGAAACTGAACGCCGCCGCGAAAAACAAATGGCTCATAACGAACAACATGGCATCACCCCCAAATCAGTCATTCGTAAAATTCACGACTTACAAGAAGCCTATGAACAAAACGAACAACCACAACTGGTTAAAATTGCCGAAGACAAAAACCAATACGCAGGTAAAAAGGCAAAAGATTTGGGTAAGTTACTGAAAAAATTGGAAAAACAGATGAAAGAACATGCTGCCAACCTGGAATTTGAAAAAGCCGCCGACCTACGCGATGAAATTGAACGCATTAAAGATGCTGTCTTTTGACGGCTTTTTGAGAGATTTAATCAGCCAAAACTTTTTCCATCCATTGAATCAATTGTTCACCCACTTCTGGATTCAGGTGCTCTCGGGGTTGAACCGGGTTGTATCTACCTGCGCTCATATCAGCTTGTAATGCTTGCATGGATGAATATTTCATCAATCCATGGTCTGTGTTGGCAAAAACCTGCATGGTTGCTACTCCGGGTTCGCTTTGATTGACCAACGCAGTCAAGTCTTTGGCCCAGTCATCACTGATGGCTTGAATATCATACTCACCGTGCATGGCAAACACTGCGCCTTGATAGTTACGCCATGCTGCTTTCAAATCATAGCGATTCAAATCCCTGAAAAAACTGTAATGCCTGTGAAACACCTGATCGCCTTGAACTGGAATCAAATTGGCTTCGAAAGCCGCCTTATATTGCGCATCATTCTGAATTTCACCCCAACTTCGGTCTGATTTTAACCATGCCTGCAGCAATGGCTTAAGCCGTTCTGTATTGGATTTGGCCTGTTCTGCAGCAGTACCAAAAATGACCGCTTGTTCAGAAAATATATCCAATAAATAATCATACCAAGACTTCACCACAGCACCATAAACGGCAATGCCTCTGATGGTTGCCTGCTCAGCCATGATGGGTGCATAAACGCCTCCCAAAGAATGACCAAAAACAAATACATTATTTTCATCAACAAATTCATATTTTTTAAGCGCATTCATGCCAGCCAAAAAACCGTTCATTTCCTGAGTGAAATCCACCTGTGAACATTTCAAGTCACCCGCTGAATCACCCACGCCAAATTTTTCAATTTTATATACCACGTAACCTTTCAATACTACCTGATTCAGCAAGTGCTGCAAAGTCAAGTCTGGCGTCATGGCTGCATCTATTGACTGACAGGTATACCCTTGTATGTAATACAGTGCAAGACGTTTTTCCCCTGCTTTCAAATCAGCTGGTTTATAAACCATGGAGCGCAATAAATTATTTTTATATTTCACAGCATCGTAGATCACTTCATAGTGTGCATGCTGTTCCTGTGGTCTACTCAGTATTTGACCAGTCAATGAGCGTTGTTGATCCCCCCGATCAACCTTTATAGCGATGTTTTCACCCACTTTCATGGTTTGGATCATGGCAATCAATTGTTGAAAGTCACTGACTTGCTGGCCATTCAACTCAATAATCACATCCCCTTCCAACAAGCCAACCTTTGTTGCTGTTGAAGCTGGTAAAACACCTTGAACAACCACGCCTTGCCCTGTGTCCGCGGTGACTCCTCTGACCCCGAATAGTGGTGTTGATTTAAGTTGTAATGCCGAACTACTCAATGACATTAACAACATTCCTATGATCATAGAATAGGATTTTACGTTCATAAAGTTTTCTCCTGATGTTCAAACAGTTTTGCATAATAATTCAAAACATGTATGGGTAAGTGACTGATATTTAATAGGTTTTGATGAAATGTTCTGACATCAAAACCATTACTTTCGTCAGCGATTAAATGTTGTTTCAATTGTTCTATTTTGTGTTTACCGTAAACATAGGTATTAACCTGCATGGGCCATCTTTTGATGCGATTGATTTCACGGCTCATCACATCGGCACCTTCTGGAAAGTGTTGTAGCCAATGAGCCTCTGCCTGATCGTCTGTCCAGCCTTTGGCATGAATGCCGACATCAACCATGACCCGCATGGCTCGCAGTGCCTGCCATTTCAATACAAATTGATGACTTCTTGGGTTTCGTAGCAGGCCCAATTCTTTGCCCAGTGTTTCCACATAAGCAGCCCAACCTTCGACAAAAGCCATACGCCCAAATGTCACCGATTGATTCAGCTGTACTTCTTTACAAACATCAGACAAAGCCGCAACCTGGCTTTGATAATGGTGCCCTGGAACGCCTTCATGAAGATAAAGCCAGTCCACTTGTTGTAAATCATAAGTGGCTTTTAACGGATGATAATACAT
>JAUHXW010000065.1 GCA_030426705.1 Gammaproteobacteria bacterium | reverse complement strand
ATGGACAACATTTTGGTTGTGGGTCAGGCTGCCGGTCTGTCCATGTCGATGAACAAACAAAAAAATGCAGAAAATCTGGTTAATGTACTCTCTGCGGATGCTGTGGGTCAATTACCAGACCAAAACGTGACCGAAGCTTTGCAACGGGTTCCTGGCATTTCGATTACCCGGGATCAAGGTGAAGGCCGTTTCATCACAGTAAGGGGTATGGACCCCAACTTCAACGCCATTTCAATCAATGGTGTTTCGTTACCATCAGCCGAAGCCACCGATCGACAAGTGGCATTGGATGTCATTCCATCTGATTTGATTGAAGAAGTAACCGTCAGTAAAACTGTTCGCGCTGACAAAGACGGTGATTCTTTGGGTGGAAATATTGATGTCAAATCATTGAGTGCTTTTGACCGAGGTGGTCAAACCTTTAATCTGAGATTGGAAAGCTCATACAATGATTTGGTTGATGAGTTCAGCCCAAAATTATCCGGCACTTATACCAACCTGTTCTCCTTGGGTGATGGCTATGATAATTTTGGGATTGCGGCGTCGGTCAGTTGGTTTGACCGTTCCTTTGGTTCAGATAACTTAGAGACCGACGGTGGTTGGGAAGAATTTGAAACACCTGCTGGTGACATCATGTTACCACCTGAAACGGAACAAAGAGACTACACCATCACCCGTGAACGATTGGGTGTGGCATTCAATATGGACTATCAGGCCAGTGATTATTCGTCGTTTTATTTCCGCACCTTGTTCAGTGATTTTGAAGACAATGAAACCCGTTTAAGAAACGAAATCAAATGGGACAAAGGTGATGTCGTCAGTGTTGATGGTGGTCAAATTGAGTTTTCCGATGTTGAAGTACAAAAGGAACTGAAAGCACGTTTGGAAACCCAAACCATTCAATCCTATGTTTTTGGTGGTGAGCATTGGGTCAATGACTGGGAAATCGATTATGCCCTGGGCTATTCAAAATCTGAAGAACAAGAACCCAACCGCATTGACGTCACTTTTGAGAACGATTTCAACATGGGTTTGAATACCACTACCCGCATACCGGGTATCAATGCCTCTGAAGCCTCACTACAAGCCGCCAACTATGAATTGGATGCCGTTGAATTCGCTGATAATATCACTGAAGATGAAGAAACCAGTTTTGCCTTGAATTTCAAGCGCAGGGTACAAATCGCCGATGATCAGGATGCCTATTTTAAGTTTGGCTTCAAACAGCGTAACAGAGATAAATACAATGACCAAAATATCATTATTTTTGATGGTTTTGGACAGGACTACACGCTGGCTGATTTTGCTGGCAGACCAGTCAGTCATTTCTCACAACCTTTTGGTGCTGTGGTCAATCGCCGCAGTTTCTCTGACTTTTTCTTCAGTGGCATGAATGGTTTTGAGTTTGATGCTGAAGACTCAGGCATTGAGTCCATTGGTGCTGACTACGACGTTTCTGAAGACATCACCGCTGCTTATATGATGGCTCGCTACCAAACAGGCAACAGCAAATGGATTGGTGGTTTGCGCCTAGAACGTACTGAGTTTACGGCCAATGGCGTGCGTGTAACCATTGATGATCAAGTCAATGACGGTGACGCCACTTATGCTGACCTTAAAGTGAAAAAGAATTATGCCAACTTATTGCCTTCATTGAATTTTATCCATGAATTCAATGATCAATTGGTGTTAAGAGCGGCTGCTTCAGAATCATTGGTGCGTCCTAATTTTGGTGATTCAGCGCCATTGGAATTACTTGAAATTGAAGAAGATGATGGTGAAGTTGAACGCAAAGCGGAGGTAGGAAATCCACTGCTAAAACCATTGACAGCACAAAACTATGACCTCAGTTTGGAATTTTATCCTGGGGACATCGCAGTCATCTCCGCGGGTGTATTTTATAAAGACATCAAGAACTTCATCGTTCGTGCCGATGTCGCTGGTACCGATGAGTATGCTGAATTTGATGAAGTCATCAAACCGTTGAATGGTTCAGATGCCGAGCTATTTGGTCTGGAATTAAACTATGCGCAACAATTGAAATTCTTACCCGCACCCTGGGATGGTTTGATTGTTTCAGCCAACTACACGCACACCGACTCTTCCGCTGGTTTGGACTTCAGAACGCAGGACATCAGTTTGCCACGTCAATCAGACAATGTGGCTAACGTGGCTTTGGGTTATGAAAAAAATGGTTTCAGTCTACGGGCGGCGTGGACTTTTCGTGACCAGTATTTTGAAGAAATTACTGAATTGGATGACCCCAGCGTAGATTTATTCGTGGATGAGCATTTGCAGTTTGATATTTCAGCAAAATATCAAATCAATGACCGTTTCCAAATTTATGCAGAAGGTATCAATTTAAACAATGAACCTTTGTATGCATTTTTTGGTGATCACAGCCGATTGGCTCAAATTGAAAAATACGGCTGGACCGCTCAAGTTGGCTTCCGCATGTTTTTTGAATAATCATTCGATTCAAAGCATAAAAAAAGCCGGCACATGCCGGCTTTTTTTGTACTTCAAACAAATCTCAACTGATGACCTGATTGCTAGAATATTGAGCTTTCTCCAAAGCTGCAATGCGATCCTCTAAGGGTGGATGAGTTGAGAACAATTTGGCCAGGGTGGCTTTACCACCTGAAATGCCAAAGGCCGCAAATTCACCTTCCAGTTTTTCGGTGTTATTGTTTCTTTGTAAGGCTTTCAGAGCATCAATCATGTTCTGATTACCGGCCAGTCTGGCACCACCTTCATCGGCATGAAATTCCCGCCATCTGGAAAATGAATTAATAATGATGGCAGCCAGAAATCCGAGAACAATCTGTGCAATCAAGGTACCAATAAAATAGCCAAGACCATAGGCATTGCCTCTGGAATCTCGTGAGGCTGCTGCGATGGCATAACCAATGACGCGCGAAAAGAAGATAACAAAGGCATTAAGGATACCTTGAATCAATGCCATCGTCACCATATCTCCGTTGGCTACATGAGCCACTTCGTGTCCTAATACAGCTTCTACTTCATTGCGTTTCATGGTTTGTAACAGACCCGTGCTGACGGCAACCAAAGAATCATTTTTCTTCATGCCCGTTGCAAAGGCATTGGGACTGGGTGAATTAAACACACCAACTTCCGGCATACCAATGCCAGCATCTTCAGCCTGACGGCGCACGGTGTCAACCAACCATTGCTCATCGGCATCACGCGGTTGTTCTATCACATGCACACCCATGGTTTTTTTGGCCACCCATTTGGACATCGCCAAAGAAATTAATGAACCTACTGAACCCCACAAGATTGAAAACACTGCCAGGGCCGTATAATTCAATCCATTTTGCGTCATGTAATGGTCAAAACCAAACACCCGCATCACCACTGAAATCACTGCCAATACAGCAATATTAGTGGCAACAAATAAAAATACTCTTTTCATTAACTTTACCTTTAAATCAAACAATTCCCAGAACCTTCCTTTAGATTCTTGTGACATTAATAGGTTCAATCCAACAAACCTCAAGCCTGCCAAAAGTCCTATTTAACAGAAAATAGCACAAATAAACGCTTGTTGGGGCAAAAGTAGCAATAATTTGTTGCTGTTACGCTATAATGCGCGGCTTTTAAAGCTCCGGCAGCTCAATATGTCTACAGATAACATCAGAAATATTGCCATCATCGCTCACGTTGACCACGGCAAAACCACCCTTGTTGATGAATTGTTGAAACAGTCAGGCACACTCGGTGATCGTGCCGATGACCCCAACCGCTTGATGGATTCAAACGATTTGGAAAAGGAACGTGGTATCACCATTCTTTCCAAGAACACTTCAATAGAATGGGAAGGCTATAAAATCAACATCGTAGACACCCCGGGCCATGCCGACTTCGGCGGTGAGGTTGAACGTGTGTTGAGTATGGTTGATTCGGTGTTGTTGCTGGTTGATGCGGTTGATGGGCCCATGCCACAAACCCGCTTCGTAACTCAAAAAGCCTTTGAAATGGGATTCACGCCGGTGGTTGTGGTCAATAAAGTGGATCGTGATGGTGCACGGGTGCAATGGGTGATTGATCAGACTTTTGATTTATTTGATTCTTTGGGTGCCACCGATGAACAACTGGACTTCCCAATTATTTACGCCTCAGCCATCAATGGCTATGCCTCTGAGGAAGACGATGTGCGCGAAGGGGACATGCGCCCGTTGTTTGAAACCATTACCCAGAAAGTGTCACCGCCTGATGTCGATGTCGACGCACCTTTCCAGATGCAGGTTTCAACTCTGGATTACAACAGTTTTTTGGGCTTGATTGGTATTGGTCGCATCAAAAAAGGTTCGGTTAAGACCAACACGCCAGTGTCTGTAATTGATGCAGAAGGCAATACCCGCAATGGTAGAATCCTGAAAATATTTGGTTTCAAAGGCTTGGAACGCATTGAAGTGAGTGAAGCTTCTGCAGGTGACATTGTGGCCATTTCGGGCATCGATGGCATCGGGATTTCTGACACTTTATGTAACCGTGATCATGTTGAAGCTTTGCCACCATTGACAGTCGATGAACCAACTATTTCGATGTTGTTTTGCGTTAATGACTCACCATTTGCTGGTAAAAGCGGTAAGTTTTTGACTTCACGTCAAATCAAGGATCGCCTGGAACGTGAAACCACATATAACGTGGCTTTGCGGGTTGAAGAAACCGAAAACTCTGACCAGTTCAAAGTATCCGGTCGTGGCGAGTTACACTTATCTGTATTGATTGAAACCATGCGTCGAGAAGGTTTTGAATTGGCCATTTCAAGACCACAAGTGATTTACCGTGAAATCGACGGTGAAATGTGTGAACCCTATGAAGATTTGGTGGTGGACATCGAACAGGAACACCAGGGTTCGGTCATGGAACAATTATTGGGTCGTCGTGCCGAGGTTAAAGACATCGTACCTGATGCCACAGGCCGCGTACGTTTGACCTTCATTATTCCAGCCCGTGGTTTGATTGGCTACCAATCTGAATTCAAAACCACCACATCGGGTTCAGGTATTTTGACTCACGTTTTTGATCATTACGGTCGTAAACTCAACACCATTGAACGTGGCCGTAAAAATGGGGTGCTGATATCCAAAGGCACAGGTAAAGCGCTGGGTTATGCCCTGTTCAACTTACAAGACCGCGGTCGTTTGTTGATCGATGCCAATGTAGAGGTCTATGAAGGTCAGGTCATCGGCATTCACTCCCGTGACAATGATTTAACGGTCAATCCTTTGAAAGGCAAACAATTGACCAATGTCCGTGCCGCCGGCAAAGACGATGCCTTGAACTTGGTACCACCCATCAAAATGACCCTGGAACAATCCATGGAATTCATCGAAGATGACGAACTGGTCGAAGTGACACCGGATGAAATCCGCGTTCGCAAACGATTCCTGCTGGAACACGAACGCAAACGTGCCAGTCGCGAAGCTTGATTGAAATAATTGTTTGTTGGCTTCTTGTTCAGGAGGCTTTGTAGCAAAGGCCTTTAACCTGAATATTCCATTTACTGATGAAATATTCGGGTTCAGCGTTTTAGTTCCAGAGTGTATTTATCCTCAAAGCTAAAATTCACTCAACCGATATACCTGCCTTCCTGCAATCAACTGTTTGAGGTACTGATTCTGCAAATACAAATCAGCTGACGGTTTTACCTGTTTAAGCACATTTGCAGCTTCATTAAATTGATTGCTTTCCATCAGAGCCATAACCAAAAGCTGACGTTGCTTATTTGTTGGCTGTTTTTGCATCAAGGTCTTAAGCCAACTTAACGCCAATGCTGCATTCCTGTCATCATCTATAGGCGATGCCACCAAAAGCAATACAGCATATTCAATAAATGCAGGATTATTCCTAACTTCATCAATATGTTCTTTCACCCATAGGTATGCTCGGTGATATCTTTTGTGTTGAATTTGACATTTGACCCCTAAGAGCAAAGCCTGTTGCTTGACATCAGTCTCAAGCAATTGTGTTGATTCATTCAAAGCTTGCTTATAATCACCAGCCTGGCAAAGCGAATCAGCGTAATTGATTCTGGCGACCATGTGATTAGGTTTAATATTTAAGGCTTGTTGATAAAACTGAATGGATTTTTGATAAGCTCCCACTTGTTTATACACCGTCCCTAAATTTAAATTAACTTTAAAGTCTCTTGGTCTGATGTCATGCGCTTGCTCAAAATATCGCAATCCATCTTGATAATTACCCAACCCAACTTGTAACACACCCTTAATCATATTAATAGTGAAACCCTCAGGCCTGTCTGCAGAAGCTTTATCAACCCAGTGAATGGCTCCCTGATAATCGCCTTTATTGAAATGTTGTTGTGCTTTTTTGACAAAGTAATTAAAGCCCTGAATTTCTTCTGTGACTTCGCTGAGCCAAAGATCCAGTGTTCTGACAGAATCATCTCCTCCTTTACTGCGATACTTTTCTGCCATTTCGGGCAATCCTTTTTGTTGATATAACTGCGCCAGCAAAAAATAGAGCTTATTGGCTTGTGGTTGTTGTGACAATGCCTTTTCATACATCTTGACGGCTAAATCAATTTGACCTGATTGTGACAAAATATTACCGTAGATTTGCAAGGCATAAGGTTCGTTTTTATTAAAATCAAGCGATTGTTGAATATATTTGCTGGCGGGTTCCAACTCCCCCATGTCAAAATAATTTTCAGCCAAATTATTATAAATGGGCGGATAATCTTTCGATAACTTCAAGGATTTAAGAAATCTTTCATTGCTGGATTCATACTTGGCTTGTAACCTATAGAGGTGACCCAATTGATAATTCAGTTTGGCCTTATCCAAGTCAAACCTAAGTGCATTTAAGTAAGCCAATTCTGCAGCACCATAAAGCTCATAGTTATGTAAAGCGTTGGCCAGTTTTTTCCAAGCTACAAATTGTTGTTCCAATGAATTTTGCTTGGTATCAATTTCTACTTGAGCAACCAATTCATTGATGTGATTTATCACACTGTTGTCCATCTCGTCAGAAGTCATGGGTGGAAATTCAGACAATGGTATTAAGTCATCCACCTGTTTTTCACAAGCTACCAGGAAAAACATCAGAAAAAGGAATGTAAGAGACCTTTGCTTGATTCTGGGCAATTGAAAAGAAGAATTAAAAATGAGCCAATCAAGGCGGAAAATGCAGTCCAATACACGGCTATTTCGCTTTTTATGTTCAGGCTTTTTGCCTTCGGCAAGCCGCCTAAACAACAAAACGAGCCTGTTATTGGCAAGTTTATTCAGCGCTTCCCTGCGCTTCACCCCTTTGGGGCTTGCGTGAAAAAGTTTTCCAAAAACTTTTTTTTCAACGCAGAGTGGCTCATTTTTAAACTTATTATCTTTGTTCATGAATTGAGCAAAGGTCTCTTTGACGTTATTCTTCATTTTGTTTAATTGTCAGGTATTGGTTTAACTGGATGTCAACAATGACTGATGTTTCACCATCAGGCCAATTAATTTTCACTTGTTCAACTGAATGATCACCACCCCATCGCGCTAAGATGCGAGGGTCATTGCCAGATAAATAGGAGCCGTCATTGTGATAACGCTTTAACACTTCACTGCCATTATTGAATTTGATGTAGACTACCGAACCCAAAGCTTGTGCACCATTTCTATTGCGTAAATCCAACCCAATCCAATTATTTTGTGGGGATTGGTTTTCAATAAACAATGGTGGTCCATGATTAACGGTAACCACAAAATCTTTGTCACCATCGTTATCAAAATCAGCAAATACAGCTGCTCTGCCAACATATTCCTTATTGATAAACTCCAGTGCTGAATCCTGTAATTCATCGAATTTCAGGTTTTCCTGTTGTAATAAAACTTGTTGCTTTTGTTTCAGTGGCAATTCATCTCCACGGTCTCTTTGTTCTGCAATGGTGTTGACTGCTCCATTGATGATAATCAGGTCATCAAGATAATCATTGTTGACATCAAGCCAACCCACCCCAAAAGCGGTATAGGCTTTACTTAATTGAACCATATTGGTTATACTGGATCGATCCATAAAGTATGATTCACCGTTATTAACATACAAGGTATTTGATTCAGTGGTCAAATGCGTCATGATGATGTCCCAATCCAGATCAAAATCAAAATCAGCGATTCCAATACCCATTGAGGCTTCCATTTGACCTTTGCCATTAACAGCAATACCTCTGTTCAATCCTTCGTTTTTGAATGTGCCATCCTGTTGATTTATCCATAAAAAATTCTTGGTAGCATCATTGGCTGTGAGAATATCTGGCCAACCATCACCATTGAAATCTTCGACCACCACACCCAATGTGTAACCTTTATCAGACTTAATTCCAGATGATTCGCTGACATCGACAAATACGCCTTCTTGATTAAGATAAAGGGAGTCAAATTCAATTGGATAGGATTTAGGTGAACAATAATCTATTTGTGAATTTTTCCCATAGCACTTAACATCCTGACCCAATTGATATTGATTGTATTTACCCACATACAAATCTAACCAACCATCCCGATTAATATCAACAAAAGTGGCTGACGTTGACCATTCATCAGTTTGCCAGGGACCCGTTGTTTCCACCAACTTTCCTGATTGATTTTCCAACATCACATCAGCACCAAAGTTTGTTAAGAAAACATCAGCATCGCCATCATTATCAATATCCCCAAAAGTTACACCCATGCCATAACCAAAATTTTTTACATCAAAATCTTCAGTGGCATTGATAAATTTCAATTGTCCAATCTCATTCCATTGATTTAAAAATAACTGGTCTGATAATTCTGAATTGTCTTGACTGCTGCCCTGGCGAAAATAGATGTCCAAATCACCATCGCCATCAAAATCAAGCACACCAGCCCCAGGACCTAATATCTCATGTGGCCAATAGTCACCTTGCATTGAATTTTTATGGGCAAAAGTAAAACCAACATCATGGTGTTGCTTAAGAAAATGAACTTGTTTTAGTTGTTTATTATCGGCATTATTCGAAGTCACTATATTCTCAGGGGAATCATGGTCTGCACATCCAAATAATATGCTCAAGCCCATCACAGGCAGCCATTTAAAAAGGTGTATTGGCCTTAGCATTGATCATTCAATATTGAGGGAGTTATTGATTATAGCAGGGTAAATCTTAAATCAAAATCAGAGATTTCATGAGTTTAGAATGCATACACAAAAAAAGCCTCAATGAAATTTTCACTGAGGCTTTTGGTTTTAGCAGTTAATTAATTTGTTGGTGGTGGTAATTCCTCAAAACCATTCTCAAAAATAATGTCGGGATTTGGTCCACCCATCAGGAACAAATTGGCTTCAGTCACTGCACCTGTATCACCGCCGCCACTGTCAATGATGCGTAACGTCCAGGTTCCATTGGGGTCAGCCACACCAGCGAATGCTGTATTCATACTGGTGACTTCACCTGGATTAACTTCATTGCCATTACCTGGTGCTGATGAATTGTAGTCACCTGCAGCCATAACATCTGCACCACCAGCTGCAGTTGCTGTGTCCCACCAGTTGGCTGGAGTTCCATCATCTGTGAAGTTATACACACCACCTAAATCACTGGAATCTCCGCAAGCAGTAGCGGTCGCACCTCCAGTCCCAGCATAAATGACATGTTCGGTGGCATCTGGCGCAATTAAGGTCACATCCAAATCACCTACCCATGTATGGGTGACATTCATATCAACCTCAACTGCAGACAAAGGCGCAAATACGTCAGTTACAGTAAAAGTAATGTCAAGCGGCACATCAACAGAATTGGCAGCACAACCATTATCACCATCCGGAATAGCACCTGTTCCCGCACCAGGAAATGTTTGAGCAAATGCGGCGCCAGCTGTCACCAGCGAAGCCACACACAACAAAGAAAGTTTTTTCATAGAGTCCTCCTCACGATTAATTATTGGTACACACCTATTGAATATACCACAATTCTATGTTACCGGTAAACAAGTTTCGATTTTGATTTTACCGAATACAAAATTGGTCAAAAGGAGCTGTTCTATATCATTCTAAACCCTACCAATCGATACTCTGAGCCTCAGCCCACTGATAAAAAATATGGGATGAGAAAATCAAGGCAGTGATTCACTTTGACAGCATGAGCGAACGTCAGTACGTGATTACTGCAAAATCAACCACCAACATACGCACACAGAAATCATACCTGAGGGCGATTTTGGGGAAATGCTCGAGAATGACGTTGAAATGTTGAAGTTACTTCAAGCCACTTTGTTCACTCGGTGTACCTATCCTTTGAGTTACATTGAGTTAAACAAAATGATGCCGAAAGATTTAATTTATCTGCAAGGAATTGTACTGATAAAAATCGCGATAGCTTAATGAGATTCTTCGACTCGCAAGCTCGCTCAGAATGACAATTACCAACATGATTTATTATTATGGCGGAGATCAGGTATTGTTATTTTTTAATCTAAAACTCCTCAGCTCGCTGATGGAAAATCTGGGCGTGAAGATCAAGGCGGGTGTGGTAATAGTCTTGGCCGCTTACGCATCCTGCTCTCGCGACAGACTTACATCCCTGTAAGCCAGCGCACTTGTGCGTGTGTGACCGTCAAAACTTAAAATTCAACGCCGAGATTTCCTCCCAAAGTCGTCCTCAGCTCGCTGATGGAAAATCTGGGCGTGAAGATCAAGGCGGTGGTTCATTTTGACAGCATGAGCGTACTACAGTACGTGATTGCTGCAAAATAAATCACCAACGCAGAGATTCACACCCAGATTTTTCATCAGAAGATTTCACCGATCATGCAGCGGAGACTCCCCCCCGCCTTTTCCAACTCAGAAACATCCACCCCATGAATATCCAAACCCCAATTATTCAGAGTCTTTCTGGAAGAAACCGATAAAGTATCAAAAGCCGTTTGACTGAACAACACATCACGATCAGTAATTGAAATACAATTACCGCAGAAAGCCATCTTCTCTTCATCAGAAATATACAATATCCGGCCTTCATAAAAATCATCAATCGCTTGAACCACATCCGGGTCAGCAAAAGAATCTTTGTGAATCACACAACCCACACTGGCTAAACAAGCCATCACCACATTCGTATGGTACTCCCCTTCTGCCAAATCAAATTGGAACGTTAAATCCAGTTGAAACCCTTCATCCAGCTCGACCGCACCGGCATCATCAACCCGCTCAGTCATGCCAATAAAACCCACATTTCTGCCACGGTCAGGAACCAATACACCTGTCAACTCAGCAATCGCTCTGTGGTTTTCTATTTCATACTCTTCGTAACCCAAAACGCCACTAAAAAACTTTCTGATGTCACGCCTTTGTGTTTCTAATTGGCGGTTAGGGTACTTCATGGAACCGACAATGTAACGACGGTTGTGATTGGTGGCAAAAGCATTGTTGGGAAACACGGCATCGGGAGTGTCTTCTGAGCCTGGAAAAGTCACCACCGGGATACCAAAATCAGTCAGCGTTCTGGCTAATTGCATTTGTTGAAATACCGCCAGTTTTTCATCAACGCTCTCATCCATGCGCATGTATTCGTTATCCTGAGCGGTTTGTTCATTCAAAGAAAAACCCACAGGACTCACCATAAATGCTGCTTTCATGGCCACTTCTTGCTTGATGTTGAATTGTTTCAGTTCCTGGACTTTTTTAAAGTCCGCGATGGTTTTAACTAACATAGTCCACCCACTCTCTTGCTTCTTTGATCACCGACACATCATTCTTGCGGCGCGGT
>JAUHXW010000400.1 GCA_030426705.1 Gammaproteobacteria bacterium | reverse complement strand
TTGTTGAAAGTAAAGAACAAAGCAATACCAACACCAATCATCGCTACCGCATCAACCAGACCCATTAACAAGAAGTATTTACCTTGTAACATAGGTGCTAATTCAGGCTGACGAGCTGAAGCTTCTAACAAGCGACCACCCAAGATACCCAAACCGATACCAGTACCAATCGCACTCAAGCCCAAAATCAATGCCACTGCAATGGCTGTCATGCCTTGAATATCAGCTACTAATGCTAAATTTTCCATCGTTTTCTCCGATTTACCTTTTGGTTAAAATAAAATAAAGTTAATGTGAATCATGTGTCTCATGTGACATATTCAGATACACCACACTTAACATCATGAAAATATAGGCTTGCAATGTAATGATCAGGATATGGAACAAAGCCCATGCCAAAGCAAGCAAAAACTGTACGAAGCCCATGGTGGCGCCTGAAAAACTGATTGCATCTGACCAACCATAGTTTAAGGTCAACACAGCAATCAAAATAAATATCAACTCACCTGCATACATGTTACCGAACAGTCGCAAACCCAATGAAACAGGCTTGGCAACGGTTTCAACTATATTCAGGAATATATTCGCAATGGCCAAAATGCTTTGCACCAACAGATTCTTACTTTCAAACGGGTGGGTTGCAAATTCTTTGAGGTAACCCAGGACAAATGGTTTTTTGACTGTGAAACTGTAATAGAAAACAATCAACATCACCCCAAAAGACAATCCAAAAGTAATATTCAAATCCGTTGAAGGAACCACTTTCATGTAATGAATACCTACAAAAGTGCCTAACCATGGCAACAAATCTACCGGTATCAAGTCCATAAAGTTCATCAAAAACACCCAAATAAAGATGCTTAACGCCAAGGGTGCAACAATTTTGCTGTTACCATGAAAAATGTCTTTCACCTGGGCATCAATGAAGCCAATGATCATTTCCAGGAAGTTTTGAGTTTTACTGGGAACACCTGCTGTAGCTTTTTTGGCCACCCTGCGAAAAAACCACAGGTACAAAACCGCCAATAAAATGGTGTAGAAAACACTGTCCGTGTTGATGGTCCAGAACGAGTTGCCTTCTGCCAACTCAGTTGTGTGATTGATTAAATGGTGACTGATGTAATCACCAGCACCGCCGCCTTCGCCACTTGCCATCGATTTATTCTCACTTAAAAGATGTTAATAACGCCACCCAAAACGCCAATAAGGTGGCAATGAAACCAATCAATAAAGGCATCAATTGGAAACCATAATTGGTCAATGCCAGATAAAACAGCAAACCAATTATCACAAATTTCATGATTTCGCCTTTGAACATTCTGCCTACCAATGACTCAGGGTTACCAAAAGGCCAAGTAACAATGAGGGCAAATACCACCGAACCCATGGCACTGATTAAAGCGCCGGTTATTGCAGAAAACGCTGCAGGTTTACCTTGCAAAAAGAAAAACAATGAAGCAATCAACACACCTATAATGACTTGATATATGGGTATTTTGACGACAGTTTTTTTTACCTCTTTTAAGGTCAAATGTTCGGTCATTTCTGGCTTTGTGACAATGCTAATCGAGCCTAAAATTCAGCCCTTTTGAGATTGCCTGTTCTAAAAGCGGGTGCATTATAATGGTTTACCCAAGGCAAAGCAACGCTTTTAGCGCAATTTAACAGGATATCGAGCCAGGCTTGTGAGTTAAGCACAAACACACTTGATCAGTTCATTACGAAACAAAGCAAACCTTATTAATTCTTGATTTACTTCTTTTTCTTGGCCCGTGGATGCGCCTGGTCGTAAACTTTAGCCAAATGCTGGAAATTCAGATGGGTATAAATTTGGGTGGTGGATAAATCCGCATGACCCAGCATTTCCTGCACTGAACGCAAATCGCCGGATGATTCCAACATGTGACTGGCAAAAGAATGACGCAACAAATGGGGGTATACCCGCTCCCACAAGCCTTGCTGTTGAGCCCAATGTTTGACTCTTGCCTGAATACTGCGGTGTTTCAATTGACCACCCCGCTGGCTGATGAACACAAAATCATCATCGTTTTGATTCCACATGCTCGCAATTGGCCGCCATGTCAGCAAGGCTTTTTGCGCCATTTTGCCCACAGGAACCAGGCGCTCTTTGTTACCTTTGCCCAAAACGCGCACCAAACCGGCATCAAAATCCAAATCGCGCCAACGCAGTTGACTCAATTCTGAAAGCCTCAATCCAGATGAGTAAAACAATTCCAAAATGGCTTTATCACGCACTGCAATTTCTGAGTCTGCGCTTATATTAACCAGTTTAAACACTGTATCAACATCCAGCACTTCAGGTAGTTTGCGTTTAATTTTTGGTGTTTGTACCAACTCAACCGGA
>JAUHXW010000399.1 GCA_030426705.1 Gammaproteobacteria bacterium | reverse complement strand
TGATGAAAGTCCGTTTTTTACTGGCGAACATGATCGGGTTTCGGAACTCGACGCCTATATGGATCAATTGCGCAAATCCGGGGATTCGGTTGGCGCCAGAATTGATGCCAAAGCGGTCAATGTACCCGCTGGACTTGGAGAGCCTGTATATGGCAAGCTGGATGCAGAATTGGCTTTGGCGATGATGAGCATCAATGCCACCAAAGGCGTTGAAATAGGAGCAGGTTTTGATGCCGTGAGTCAAAATGGTTCTTACCATCGTGATGAAATCATTGATGGCAGTTTTGCCAGTAATCATGCAGGCGGTATTCTGGCTGGTGTTTCAACAGGTCAGGACATCACCTTGAGTGTGGCTTTCAAACCAACATCTTCTTTGAGAATTCCTGGAAAAAGTATCGACATTGATGGCAATGCCATTGAAGTGGTGACCAAAGGCCGGCACGATCCATGTGTTGGTATCCGAGCCACACCTATTGTTGAAGCCATGATGGCTCTGGTCATCATGGATCACATCATGAGACATCAAGCACAAATTAAATCTAATCAGTAAGACTTTATTAAAATGACAAGAAAATACAATGTAGCCGTTGTCGGTGCAACCGGTGCAGTCGGCAAAACCATGCTGGAAATATTGGAAGAACGCCAATTTCCCATAGAGAACATATACCCACTGGCGAGTGAACGCAGTGCTGGAGAAACAATCGATTTCAACAAAAAACAGGTTAAGGTGGGCAATTTGGCTGAATTTGATTTCGCCAAAGCTGACATCGCCTTGTTTTCAGCAGGGGGCAGTGTTTCAGCTGAATACGCCCCCCAAGCTGCAGATAAGAAATGTGTGGTGATTGATAACACATCCTATTTTAGAAATGAAGAAGATGTGCCTTTGGTGGTGCCAGAGGTCAATCCCGAAGCCATCGCGAAGTACAAAGAAACCTATATCATTGCCAACCCCAATTGCTCAACCATTCAAATGTTGGTCGCTTTGGCGCCGATACACAGAAAAGTAGGTATCGAACGCATCAATGTGGCGACCTATCAGTCGGTATCCGGTGCTGGCAACCAAGGCATCAATGAGCTGTCTAATCAGACGCAGGCCTTGCTTAATTTCCGTCCTTTGCAAAAGAACACCTTTTCGCAACAAATTGCTTTCAATGTGATACCGCATATTGATCAGTTTCAGGACAACGGCTATACCCGTGAAGAAATGAAGATGGTTTGGGAAACCCAAAAGATTCTGGATGACCGCAGTATTCTGGTCAACCCAACCTGTGTGCGCGTGCCGGTTTTTTATGGCCATGCTGAAGCCGTTCATATCGAAACCAAAGAAAAAATTACCGCTGGAGAAGTGACTGAATTGATGTCTGCGGCAGCAGGTATTGAGTTGATGGATGATCCAGCAACTCTGACTTATCCTTCACCAGCGGTTAATTCTGCTGGAAATGATGCGGTGTTTGTAGGTCGGATTAGGGAAGATATCTCTTATCACAGAGGAATTAACCTCTGGATTGTGTCGGATAATATCCGCAAAGGTGCTGCATTGAACAGTGTGCAAATTGCCGAAAAACTAATTAATGGGTTCCTTGCTTGATTCGTGGATCAAGATAAAAAGTTTAAAAATAAACAGGTCAGCGTTGAAAAAAATAGTTTTTGGAAAACTTTTTCACGCAAGCCCCGAAGGGGTGAAGCGCATGGATGAGCTGAATAAATTTGCCAATAGCGGCGTATTGGACTGCATTTTCCGCCTTGACTCGTTTATTTTTAATTCTTTTTCTCAATGACCCAGAATCAAGCAAAGAACCCAAAAATACTGGATAAAGAGTAAGTTAGCTGACTTTTTTTACATAAATTCTTGGATTTTTATTGTAGAATTAGTTACCATCAAGAATGATATTGGAAAATCACTTACATATAAACATAAAAGCATTGGGTAAATTATGAAGCAAAAACTGATTTTATTGGCCTTGGTTATTGGCTTGACCATCGTTTCACAGTCCACATTATCTCTGGGCATGGGAAACATTCAGGTGTATTCATCTTTGGACGAGCCTTTGCGTGCGACCATAGAGTTAATGTCCAATCCGGAGGAAGATTTACAGAATCTGAATGTGAAATTGGCCAGCAGCGATGATTACAAGAAAGTGGGGCTGGATAAATCATTTGTACCAAGTAACATCATGGTTAGCCTGGATGAAGACAATCCTTATCTAATTAAAGTGAGTTCCAATGGACCTGTCACTGAACCCATCATCAGCTTGTTGTTAGACGTCGACTGGAATAATGGCAGAATTTTGCGTGAATTTACCGTGTTGTTAGATCCACCTATTTATGATGTACCGTCTTCAAATGTTCAGGTAAATAATGTAGTTGTTGAGCCCAT
>JAUHXW010000398.1 GCA_030426705.1 Gammaproteobacteria bacterium | reverse complement strand
AAAACTCAACCAACATAAAGACAGTTATCGGTCTGCTGTTTTTAGTCCCAGCAAACAATACAAGACGCATCAAGTGGCTGCTTTTGTAGAACCCACAGATCAGGCCAATTTATCTTTTCAGGTCAGTGGTATCATTGAACAGCAATTGGTTACCATTGGCCAGCAAGTCGAAGCGGGCCAGGAACTGTTTAAAATATCCAACCCTTCTTTAGAGCCTCAAATCCAGCAGTTTCAAAGCCAAATAGAAGCTATTGAAGCAACTTTAGAACAGAACAAAGCCGAAGTTAATCGGGTCAAAAACCTGAAAAAAACCAATGCCATCAGTCAGAACGAATTGGATCGACTCACCCATCAACAAGAAAACCTGTTGGCCACCAAGAAAAGCATTGAGGCACAATTGGAACAAGCCCAATCACTCTACGATGAAACTTATTTAAAAGCCCCTTTTGCGGGCAATGTTGCTGAAATATTCAAAGAAGCTGGTGAAGTCATCAAACCAGGTGAAGTGGTGATGCTTTTAGGTGGGGTTAGCTCGCTTGAAGCACCGTTATTTCTACCCTCTTTTTTACATCAGAATATTGAATTTGGACAGCAAATACCCGTTCAATACCAATCTCATGAAATGTTGGCAACAGTGACAGAAATCAGCTTAAGTGCCAATCCTAAATCACAGCTGTTTAAAGTCATGGTTACCGTTCCCCTTGAACATGGCATCAAATCCGGTGAAAAAATAGCGGTAGTGATCAAGGAACTTATGGGTGAATATTATCGTCTTCCGATTGAAAGTGTGATTGATGACGGTATCAATCAACCCTTTGTTTTTCTGATAGATAATGGAGAAATTATACAAGCCAAAATCAAGTTGATTGACATAGAAAATAACGAAATCATTGTCGATCTTCCGCAACAAGGTGAGATTGAGGTGGTGACCCAGGGTCAAGTCAAACTTTCTCCAGGTCAGAAGTTGAGTTAATGTCATGAGTGTTGTTCGAGTTCTGGTAGGCCAGAAAAGGCTGATTCTAACCACTTCAATTTTCCTGGCATTGTTTGGTCTGTTCTCATGGTCAAACATGAACCGCCAGGAAGATCCTTTCTTTCCCTACCGACAAGGCTTTGTGCTGGTTCAATATCCAGGTGCTGATGTCAACAAAATAGAAAAACAGGTGCTCAAACCGCTTGAGGAAGAATTGGCTCAGATTGAAGAAATTGATGAAATCAGAGCTGTGGTTCGCTCAGGTTTTGCGCAAGTGATTGTCAAAATGCTGGATCACATTACTGATACCGATGCGGTGTGGGATCGGGTCAGGATTGCGGTTGATAAAGCTGAAGTTAAATTTCCCAATGGCGTTTTGAAACCCAGTGTAGAAGACCGCCTACTGGATACTGCAGTTGCCGTGTACAGTTTGTCTGGCATCAATGACATCATGCAACTGCGAGAAGCGGCAAAATCGATTAAGAACCGCATGTTCAATCTACCAGGTATCGGTAAAGTATCGCTGTATGGCATGCCCGAAGAGCAAATCACCATCACACTCAAAGAATCATTTAACAACAGCGCCATAATCAATCATGAGTCCTTAGCCAGACAAATCAATGAACGGACTCAGGCTCAACCGATTAACTCATTGCACATGGGTAGTAATCGCATCAACCTCGATGCTCACACTGAATTTCAATCGCTTAAAGAAATCAAAAACACCAGCATTGTACTTACCAACGATGAACAATTGCCTTTATCTGCAGTTGCAGACATCAAACTCGAGGCAGAAAATGTGGCCAATTCAGCTTTTTGGCACCACAGTGAGCGTGCCATTGCCCTCGCCTTGTATGCGCCTATCAATCAGTTGAATGTGGTTGAATTTGGTGAGGAATTACGAGCGTATATGGACAACATGCGCAAACTGTACCCTGAAGTCACCATTGAAGAAGTGTTTTTTCAGCCTGATCGGGTGTTAGATCGCATTCAGGAATTGGGTGGTTCGTTATTGACTGGTATGCTCTTTGTAACCTTAATTTTGGCGTTCTTCCTGGGTTTGCGACCAGGATTGGTGGTCGCAACCATCATTCCTTTGGTCACTTTTTCATCATTGGCTATTTTTAATATGGGTGGTGGTGTCTTGCATCAAATGGCCATCGCTGGCATGGTGATTGGGCTGGGTATGTTGGTGGACAATGCCATTGTCATGGTTGAAAACATCCAGTATCACATGGACCACGGCATGCGTGGCTCTGATGCCTCGGTCACTTCAGTCAGAAGCTTAGCGATGTCATTGGGGTCAGCCACGGGCACCACCATTGCAGCTTTTATGCCGATGCTATTATCACAAGGTAATTCGGCTGATTTCACGCGGGCAATACCTACCATGATTATCCTTTCA
>JAUHXW010000064.1 GCA_030426705.1 Gammaproteobacteria bacterium | reverse complement strand
CACATAAGTTTCTTCTGCAATCGACGGAAAACTGAGTTTGGCGATCGGATGGGTGTCAGCCCAAGACCAGGGCTTATGTTCTTCACCGTCCTGGAGCGTTTGTTGCCACGCATCTGCAATCAGGTATTGAGCCAATTGGGCTTTCGCCAGCAGGTAGACGGAGGAACCTACCTGCCAGCTGCCCACGGCAAACAATGTAGCCAGGATGAATTTGATTGCTTTGCGCTTCCCTGCTCTGCGGTGTGCTACTTTGGCTCCGAAAGTGAAAGTTTGAGAGTTAGAATAATTCATCGTTGGCTCCATTGTTTAACGTTAGATTCTGCGGATGCTGAAAAAGCCGAAGACCATCATCAACATGCCAATCAACAGGTTCCAGCGCCAGCCCAACGAACCCTGCGGAAACGGCGCTTGTTGCGCTGCTTTGGCCTGGGCGATTCGGCTGGCATCCGGATTTCTATCCACTGCAACCATGGCAGTGAACTCTGTGATTAAATGATGTTTAAGTGCCAAGTCGATGATGTCCTGCTTAAGCACGTCATAGTTGCCACCGAGCATTAAATCGTCAGTCATTTCTTCAACTTTATTCCTGGCCCACAAGCGTGCTATACCAGTGGTTTGTCCATCGGATTTGAGCGTGACTTGCTCAGACCAGCTCTTATTGGCAGCCAGGCCGCTGATAACAAAGGATGGCGACCCTGTGACTTTATTGACAGGCACTTTGCTGGTCACCACCAGGGGTTGGTCCATATACAAATCAGGAATGACGCTGGGGCTTTGTTCCACATCAGAGGTATTCCAGGTCACCGCCAAATCGGTTAAAGCAGGTCTCGCCAATTGTGCGAATAATTGGCTCATCGATTCATTCACATGATCCAAACTGGCAATGTGGGTATAAGTGCCTTTACCAAACATGGCTGCTTTACTCATGAAATAGTTATTGGGTGCGGGTCCAATGGCGATGGTGAACAAGCGGGCATCCCCAATGTCCTGAGCGATTTGATCAAACAACATGGCTTCATTACCCACCGAACCATCAGTCATGAAAATGATTTGGTTCAGATAGCCTGATTTGATGTTTTCGCGCTGCATGGCAATTTGCAAAGCTGGCGCCATATTGGTACCGCCATCAGAACTGAAACCATCGACAAAATCGAGCGCCAGGCTGATGTTATCTGGTGTGGCTTG
The DNA here is from genome assembly GCA_030426705.1 of Gammaproteobacteria bacterium. Lineage (GTDB taxonomy): Bacteria > Pseudomonadota > Gammaproteobacteria > Xanthomonadales > Marinicellaceae > Marinicella. Next base: position 10,849 of record JAUHXW010000064.1, on the reverse strand, counting down.
TCTTGAAGAATCAAACAGCACTTTTGCAGTTGAATCAAAGTCAATCACATTGAAGTAAGCACTGTCATCCAGCTCACTCAGCGCATAAAGCAAGGCATCTTTGGATTGGTCCAGCGCTTGTCCATGCATCGAACCCGAAGTGTCCATAATAAACGTCATGTTACGGGGCTTGTTTGATTTCTCTGTGACATTCGGCGGCATCACCATCAACATACCGTACTCATGTCCATCTTTGATTTCAGAAAAATAAGCGGCTTTGGGTGTTTGCCCCAAGCGTGGATACCAACGCAAAACAAAGTCATTACTGTCATACAATTGTTCATCTGTCAGCTTGATTTGATGGATGTCAAACGCTTGAGCAATGTCGATGTTGTGATGCAATGAACGAATTTCATCCAACTCAAAGCCTGCATCCAGATTGACTTCAATCACCCTTTGCCCAAAATCTACCACATTACTTTTGGCAGGCAATTGCGGATCAGTTCCGGCTGGAACATAGCGAGGTTTGATGGCCATCGGCAAACGCAATTCATAAAAACTTTGTTCATACTTCAGGCTCATCTGATAAGTGATTTCAACACTGATGGCTTCAAAAGGCGCAATATTGGCAATGTCAGACGTAAAAATATTGGGTCGATACTGTTTCACCATGGTGGCGGTCAAGCCTTCTGATTTGGCCTGTTCGTAGATGTATTCGGCCTGCTTTTTCTCATGAATTTCACCTTCAATGACTCGTTCACCTACCGTCATTCGCAAACGATAGACTGCTGATTTGTCAGCCATTGGAAATGCATAAACACCTTCGGTGACCCAGGCATCCTGAGCATTCACAAAGGTTTGTTTCAAGGTGATGGTCGCCAACAAACCAAACACATCAACATCGTATTCAGTATTGACCAGATGCAGGCTGTGGTATTCGCCAGTGGTTTTGTTGAATTGCATCATCATGCCACTGGATATGTCATCAAAATTAACTGCATCGGTCAGGTTTTGAGCACGAACATTGATCTGATACAAAGTGCTGTAAAACATCACCAGAGAAAAAATAACCACGTCTTTCCAGTTCAAACCCAGTTTTTGGTAATTGCTGGTTTTCTTGCTGTGCTGTTGGTTTGTATCCTGGTTGGTTTTGCTTTGTTGTGCCAAGTGCTCCAGTTCCTGACGAATGGATTGACGCCTTGAAGTATTGATGCCTGTTTTCATGATTGTCCTCTTAAATGACTGAATAAGGACATTTAATCAAGCAAAAGTGCCAACATAATGCTGCAAAAATGTTATGTTCTGACCAATTATGGCAAATTTGTGGCAAGCAATAAAAAACCGATGCCTCTACACCGGTTTTTTAAGGTTTAGATATGGCTAAGGATTAAAATGCTGGACAGCTTGGTGGTAATGGATCGCCCTCAAAACCATTGGCAAAGATCAAATCGCCCTCAAAACTATTGCGGAATATCATATCACCTGTTCCACCCAGAGCACTGCTGATACCTGGTGGTACAACGAATGGCAAACTGCTGCCATCTCCAAAAGGGTAAGGGTCTATGTTATCAGCCAAGGTGGTGATCACACCGGTGTTAACATCTATCCAGCGACCGGTGTTTTCATTGGCGAACACAGCCACCAATTTATTTTGTTGGCTGAACATTAAACTGGTTAACACACCTGTGCTGTTGCCTGCATCGGCATATTCTGTACAAGTGGCTTGCATGGTGCCTGCATTGACCTCAATCAACACATCGCGGTCGTCGTATGACATGGAATCCAAAGCATAATAGTTGCCGTTAACCGGACTGACTGCAAAATCGTGAATACCGTAATCGAGTACTGAAGTGCTGGTCAAACAGGCTTGTACAGCGGCTTGTTCATCGCCATTGGCCAAGTAATCAGCCACCACACATTGCGAGAATGTATTGGTTCGAGTAGCAAATTGATTCATCACCGCAGCACAAGTGGCATCCAGTGCTGTGTTGGCTTCTAACCAAGCGGTAGGAATTGTACCGCCATTGGCTGCCGTTAAAGCAGCACTGCTGACCTGGCCAATCATGATTTTCGGTGCTTTGTACAACACTTCAGCGGTTCCCGCCATCACATTGGCACTGGACTCATAATTGGTTTTATATCCCAACACAAACATGTTGCCGGTTGCATTAAATGAAGAAGCTGAATGTACGATTGGAATCACCTGCTCTTCCCCTGGGGGTAAAACCGCATCTTCTGTGGGAGGCTGTATGACACCGATGCGTTGATAGCCACCGTCATTACCAATGCGATAGACATCGACCGGATCGGCCTTCATCATGTCGCCCGGCTGGCCTGGTGATGGAAACGGAAACACATCGAATTGAATGTGCGCGCCTATCCCCATGGTATCAGTAGGCATCAAACCATATAAAAATTGATCCGTTGGACTTAAACCCAGGCCATCGATTGGATTGGCTAAAGGTCCACAACCATTCAATGTACTGATGGTCTGTTGGTCAGACATGTTGGTACATTGCGAATACAAAGTATTGGTGCCCAATACATCATTAGTGATGGTGAAAGCCTTGTTGTTAAAATCAGAAAAAATGGTTGAGCCATCAGGTGTACACACCTGCGCACCAGCAAATCCACTCATCAATAAACCTAAACCAGCAATTACTATAAATCTCATCAAAATCCCCTGAAACGCTACACACATAGAAACTTAATTATCAACTTTTTGAATAATTTAAGTCAATTTTATATTTTTAACCTCAAAAAATACCATGAAAAAACAGACTCTGAAATTTATGAGTGAAAAGAATCTTAAAAAAGTGACAATCTTTGTAGGTCGATTCAGCTTTTTAGTTAACAACAGGAAAGACTTAAGTAATCGAAAGATGTCACAAAATGTTAATTGCAAGATGAGAAAATTGACCTGTAAAGCATTCATTGATATGCTAATTGGAGAGCTGCTGAGCAGCTCGACCCGCCCGAGCCGGTTGGTGAGCTTTAGCGAATCAGAGGCGAAGAGAGCAGGCAATGAATACATCTCGATTTTTGCGAAGCAAAAGAAGAGGTGTGTGAATGCCGTAGCTCGTGCGAGGTTACAAGCAATGTCCGCCGCGGTCGCTTTCATTTTAGTCGGGAACAAAAATGAATGAAGCCCCAAGGACATTCCTTATATTACAAACTTAAACGAGGAGAATTATGGGATTTTTTGATTTTTTAGCGGATGCAGGTTCTAAAGTATTTGGCAAGGATGACCCAGAACCAGAAGTAACACTACCTATCATCAAACACATTGAAAACAGTGGTGTTGATGTCAGCAACTTAAAAACCAAATTTACTGCTGGTGTGGTGACCCTTTCAGGCTATGTACCTAACCAGGAACAAAAAGAAAAAGCCGTCTTAACTGCAGGTAACATTGCGGGTGTTTCAAGGGTTCAGGACAACCTGATTCTGGGAGCTCCTCCTGCTGATACTGCTGAAGCTGAAAAAGCTGAAGCGGAAGCGGAAGCCGCTGAAGATGGCAAAGCCGGTGAAGCAGCCTGGGAGTCCAGAACTTATACCGTCCAACCAGGCGATACATTGGGTAAAATTGCCAAAGAGTTTTATGGCAATGCCATGGAATACCCAAAAATCTTTGAAGCCAACAAACCGATGTTGTCTGATCCTGATAAGATTTACCCAGGTCAGGTTCTGAGAATTCCTGAGTAATCTTTTCTGAGAATAAATTAAAAGGGTGTGAATGGCCGCTTGGTTTATGCTGAATCAAGCGGCTATTTTTTTGGTTTGTTAATGTCCTCAAACATCACTTCCAATTTAACCATCTTTGTGTGGCAACCATCATCACCCACTTCAATGACCACGTCTTTAAATTGGTTAATTTGGTCAAATTTTTTAATGGTTACATCATAGGTTCCAGGATTTTCAAAAAGTACTGTTACCGGATTTGACATTCGGTTTTCATGACCGGAGGTCTTATTAATTTTTGCTGGGCACCATCTATGTTGATTAGGCTTAATTTCTTTTTCAACCTTTTCTCCTTTTAAATTCTTTCCAACAATCAGTACCGAGGTGTTTTTACAATCAAAAGGGATGGGATTCCAGTCATGATCCACCTGTTGAAGAACCAAACTTGACCTGGCATCAGATGTGCAAAATGTTGGATGTAACAATTGCGAATTGATATTAATGCTAACTGTAAGACCAATGATCAAAATTAAGAATTTCAAGATGATATCAACTATTTGTAGAATACTGATTCGACCTATTTATATTTCAATAGTTCCTTAATCACCACATGTGCGGCTCTGATTCCAAAACTGCTGATAACCGTCGGACTGGTGCCATAGCCGGAATCGCAGTCAAGTTTAAACGATTGTTGTTCACCCACTTCGCAAAACGGCAGAATCATAGGCTGGTCGGAATAAACTGCCTGGATCTTGAATTTCTTTTTGTTTTTTAAACCGTGGTGTTTGCGCAGTTCATAGCGCACTTTTTTGAGCAAACGATCACCACTGCTTTTGGCCAAATCAGCACTTTGAATGCAAGCTGGATCAGTTTTACCACCAGCGCCACCACAAGTCACCACCGGGATTTTTCTTTGCAGGCATTCGGCCAACAACAACACTTTGTGCTTGACTGAATCAATGGCATCAATCAAATAATCAAAATCGACCAACAATTCATCAGCGGTGCTGGCCATAAAAAACTGTTCCTTGCAGTGTACTTCACAATCCGGGTTAATATCCTTGATGCGCTGCGCCATCACTTGCACCTTGGATTGACCTACGGTGCTGTCAAGCGCATGAATTTGACGATTGATATTGGTCACGCACAATTCATCGGCGTCAATCAAGGTGATTTGCCCCACGCCAGAACGTGCCAACATTTCAGCAGCCCAACAGCCGACACCACCAACACCCACTATGGCTACATGGCTTTGCTGCAAGGATTGCAATTGTGCCTCTCCAAAAAGTCGTTCTATGCCGCCAAATCGTTCTTTCATAAGCCAAACAAATTCCTCACATTGGCGGTCGTTTGTTGCGCCAAAAATTCAGGCTCAATGCCTTTAATACCCGCAACCTCATGATTCACCCTTACCAAATCAATAGGAAGGTTTCTTTTGCCAAAACGGTCATAAAAAGGTTGGTCCGGCGCATCGGTTTCCAGCATCATGGATTGTATGGGCACAGACTCAACCACTTGCCTTAACTTTTTGGCTTTTGGATTACACACTGCCGCACCAAACCCCAAATAAACACCTTGCTGAATGATTTGTTTTGCTTGCTCTATTGAACCATTGAAGCTGTGCATCACTGCTTTGTAATAGTTATGTTTTTGCAATATTGCAAACACTTCCGCCACGGCGCCTCTGACATGCAGTATCAATGGCAGATCAAAATGTTTGGCCAACACCACTTGCGCTTCAAAGATCAGTTTTTGTTTTTCTCTGTCCAAATCTTTCAAATAAAAATCAAGCCCACATTCGCCAATCCCTATTGCTGCTGAACCCTGTAAGGTTTGCGCCAAAAATTCCAGGTCTTTGGCTTGGTGTTCATTGATGTAATAAGGATGTAATCCCAATGTGTAAGCCACTTCAGGGTGTTCTTTGGCGAGGTGTAAAACCTTAGGAAATTGATTGGTTTTGACCGCTGGTACCACAAATTGTTTGACACCAGCCAGCTGGGCCATTTTGATCAGTTCTTTGCGATCAAAATCAAACCGCTCATCATCCAGGTAGATATGTGAATCTATCAGTTCTATCAAATGATGGGTTCCACAAACAAACGCGGCATCACATCACCGACATGGATGTAATGATCTGCCAATAAAAAGGCATACAACAGCATCAAATACCAGATTGAATATTTGAATGTCTGCCAGGCTAACAAAGGTGATTGGGTTTTTTTCAGCTCAATGGCCATCCACAAAAATTTGCCACCCAACAACAAAGCACCGGTCAAATAAATCAAGCCACTCATGCCAGTCAAAAAGGGAAAAATGGTTACCAAAATCAAAATGATCGTATAGAAGATGATGTGTAACTGGGTGAACGCAACACCATGAGTCACTGGTAACATGGGAATATCTGCCTTGGCATAATCTTCTTTGCGATAAATGGCCAAAGCCCAAAAATGCGGTGGCGTCCAGGCAAAAATGATGCCAAACATGATGAGCGCATCCGCCGTCACATGACCAGTCATCGTTGACCATCCCAGAACTGGCGGTGTCGCACCAGCAGCCCCGCCAATCACAATGTTTTGTGGCGTTGCCCGTTTCAAATAAAAAGTATAAATGAACGCATAGCCAATCAGTGATAAAAAGGTCAAAACTGCAGTCAGCACATTGACAAAATACACCAATATAAACATGCCAATGGCCGTCAAAATACTGGCAAAAATCAATACCCTGCCGGCACTCAATTCACCACTGGGCAATGGTCGATGCTGGGTGCGCAACATGATGGCATCGGCTTTTTGATCCGCCCAATGATTCACCGCCGCGGCCGCACCTGAAGACAGCCCAATCCCCAATAAGCCCCAGAATATCAGTACCCATTCAGAAGTCGGAAAATTACGCATGGAGAGCAACATGCCCACAAAGGCCGTGAACAAAATCAACAGCACCACTTTGGGCTTGGTCAGTTCGAGGTATTGTTTGAGGTGGCTCATATTGTTCAGTTATTCCTTTCTGGTCTTGTATAACAAAATCACCATATTGGCCAGCAGCAAAGCAGCCACGCCATTGTGCATGGTGGCCACCACCAAAGGTAATGAATAGGTGACATTGATGATACCCAAAGTGATTTGTAACAACAACAGCACCAACAAGCTGATTCCTAATGGCAACAGTTCACGGTTTCGCGTCAACCTAAATATCAACCAGCCAAAATAAACCGTCACCACCATAAAGCCCATGCGGTGCATCATTTGAATTGCCATTCTGGCGGGCCCATCCTTGACCCCAAATTCATAGTCGGGTCCAATCTGTTTATATAAATCAAGTGCTTGCATAAAATCCATTTCAGGCCACCAAACCCCATTACACTGTGGAAACCCCACACAAGCGAGGGCAGCATAATTGGCACTGGTCCAACCACCCAAGGCAATTTGCAGAACCAGCAAAATCAAACCGGCTACCACCATCCATTGTTTAACATGCCCTGCATAGCGATAAGGCGTAATGGCTGGTGTTCGTGAGCAAGCCAGCCACACCAGTAAGGACATCACCGTCAGCCCTCCCAGCAAATGTGCCATCACCACAACCGGATGTAATTTCCAGGTCACCGTCCACATGCCCAGCATCCCCTGAAAAATCACCACCAATAAAACCACCAATGGCAAAGTGAAAGATTCCAAATAGCGTTTCCTGAAAGCCCAAACAAACAAGACAATCGCTATCAATCCTAAAGTACTGGCCAGGTATCTATGGACCATTTCTTTCCAGGCTTTGGCCACTTCAACGGCTCGTTCGGTGAACGTTTCATTGGCTTTTTCTATTTCATGAGCTTCATTGGGCCAGGCCAAATGGCCATAACAACCGGGCCAGTCAGGACAGCCCAAACCTGCATCGGACAAGCGCACAAAGGCACCTAAAACCACCACACATAAAGTCAAACCCACGGCAAACCAGGCCAAATGTCTGTATTTCATATCAATCACCCTTTCTTTTCACTAACAAGGACAAATCCTTAATGATTTCACTGGAGGTGTTTTCTGCGGTAAAAGCCATCATCAAATACCCTTCTGGCGCCACCACAAACAAGCCATGTCCATCTCCCAGCGACACCTCGGACAAACGGGCAAATTCTGCCTGTAATGCTTTATTCTCTTCAATACTTACTTTTTTCACATGAGGAAAATTATCTGGCATTTCAGATAGAAACGCTTGAGCAATCAGCATCAGGTGCATTTTTTCTGCACGATGTCCTAAACTTTTTTGGTAACGGCTTAACTCATCCTCAAATATTTGGCATTGGTTGGCACAAGCCTCAGGCACTACCCTGATCAAGGTCCAGGTACCCATTAAGTCCTTGGCCCATTGCTCTGCCGAAAAGTCTTCAACCTTAACCACCGGTGAAATAAACTGGCCATTGTTTTTGGTGCTTTCAGGTTTATAGTCAACCACACCTGAGCTCAACAAATAAGCAGCCACGACCGGTCCCATAAAAAACACCACAGTCAGAATTATGGTCAAACGATTTTTAGTTTTAGTTTTCATTGGGTTTGTTAAAGACCTTTGTTTTTCTTAAAAAAATAATATAAACCACACAAAGCACCAGTGACATGGTAAACCACTGTATGGCATAAGCCTGATGTTTTGCTGCTGTCATTCTTGGCAATGGCCATTCGCGTTTAAAACCGTAAGGCATCTCAGCATCTAACTTCACTGTAAGCTCGGGAATTATACAGTCTTTACCCGCTGAACGCTCGCACAGCCGCGCTTTTATCAAAGCGGTAACTGGCTCAAATTCCAAATAAGTCACAGCTTGCAAATGGGTGTCCCTGATGGCTTGATCCCCCATTTTGTACCCCGGTTCAGGCCACGCTGCCACCTTTCCCTTGATTGTCTGAAAATCAGGTAAAGACTCCAGATTAATCGCACCAGTAAACCAGCCGCGATTGATTAGCAGCCAAATACCTTCGGTGGTTTCAGAGATTGTGAACAAATACTGACCCACCTGGCCATCATTGATCTGGTTATCCAGGGCAAAATGTAAATCATGATATCGGCCTGTAAATTCAACAGTTTCAAACGGTTTGAGCTTTTGCCAGTCATCTAAAGTTTTGGGTTTGATGGATTCACCTGCTTCGGAGTTAGCCTTGAATTGTCGCTTTTGTTCCGCTCTACCCAATTGCCAAAAACCAGCCCACAGCATCACCATCAAAATCAGCAGCCACAGCAGACTGAATATCCAGGGAAATTTTTTAGCAGACATCAGGGGTTTAAAAAATGTGGGGAATGGGTTTCAATCCATCCCATTTTTGCTGCCAAGATGATAAATAAAAACAACAATACACTCAAGACTACTCGTACGGTTAAAAAACGTACAGTATTTTGGCTTTTTCCTTGTCCTTTCACCAAATAGAACATCGCCGAACCCAGGCTGAATATGATAAAAAGAAGCAGAATGACAATGACGTATTTCATGATAGGGTGTATTGTAAATTGCCGGTATTTTAAAGGAAACCAAGTAAAAAACCCATCAAAGCGATGGGTTTTCTAACGTCAGATAATATTTGTAGGATTAAATAATGTAGACAAAGATAAATAATCCCAGCCATACCACATCAACAAAGTGCCAGTACCATGCCACGGCTTCAAAACCAAAATGACTTTCTGGTTTGAAATGACCTCTGATAACACGAATGGTGATGATGGTAATCATGATGGCGCCCAAGGTTACATGCATGCCATGGAAACCGGTCAGCATAAAGAACGTTGAACCATAGATGCCTGAACCCAGCGTCAGGTTCAAGTGTGTATAGGCTTCAACGTATTCTTCAACTTGATAAAACAGGAATGTTGCACCCAGTAATACTGTGGCAATCAACCAAATGATGGTTTGTTTGCGACTATTGGCACGCAATGCATGGTGCGCAATGGTGATGGTGACCGAACTGGCTAACAACAACAAAGTATTGACCAAAGGCAAATGATAAGGATCAATGATTTCAAAACGACCACCCATATCGGCTGGGCCATTGGTTGGCCACACGCCTTCATAACCATTCCACAGCACTTCATTGGTGGATAGACCGGTGCCTTCTCCACCCAACCAGGGCACTGAAAAATTTCTGGCATAAAACAAAGCACCAAAGAATGCGGCAAAAAACATCACTTCAGAAAAGATGAACCAAATCATACCCATGCGGAATGATGTATCTACCTGTGTGTTGTACAAACTGTCTTCACTTTCTTTGATGACCTCACCAAACCAACCAAACATCATCAACAAAATGATGGCAAAACCCAAATACAACACCCATGGCGTGCCAGGATTTTCACTGTTTAACTGATTGATGGCCCCCAAAACCGTTACCGTTAAACCTATCGAACCAACGATGGGCCATTTGGCCAGATGTGGTACATAATATTGATCTTTACTTAACTCTGACATTATATTTGCCCCTAAAAATTAAATCTTCTCGTGTTTATCTTTGGCTTCAGCTTTTTGCGCTGAAGTCATGTGATTCTTGTTAAAAAAAGTGTAAGACAATGTCAACACCTCAATGTCCTCTGGTAAATCAGAACTAACGATGAAGGTAACAGGCATTTGTTTTTCTTCACCTGGCGTCAACAATTGTTCGGTAAAACAAAAACATTCTGTTTTACTGAAATAAATCGATGCCTGACTCGGTGCCACACTGGGAACCGCTTGTCCGGTGACATCATAGTCAGCAATGTTTTTTGCCAGGTACTCAGCTGCATACAATTTTCCCGGAACCACTTCCATAGAAAATTTTGCTGGCTTGAATGACCAAGGCAAATCACTGTTTACTGTGCCATCAAACTGCACCAATACCGTGCGGTCATCAGCTTGTTCTTTGACCTCTTCCTGGGCCAATACACCAGTTTTACCATTCAGCCCTGTGATGTCACATATCACATCATACAGCGGAACCAAAGCAAAACCGAAGCCGACCATTAACACAGCAATGGCCAAACCCAATTTCAAAACCTTTTTGTTTTCTTTATCCCTTTGCACTTTCTAAAACGATATATATTGACCAGGCAAAAAAGCCCAAAGCCACCACGCCCATTATTAAGGCTGTTTTTCTGGCGGCTTTGCGTTGTGCCTGTATTTGTTTATCTTGCTGGCTCATTGAATTGATTAATGGGTTTTACCGTGAGCCATTTTATCCAGATCAACTGGGCC
>JAUHXW010000063.1 GCA_030426705.1 Gammaproteobacteria bacterium | reverse complement strand
GTTTTGGTCTCTGAACACATGCCAACCGTCAGGATGATGAAAATCATCAATAATGAATAAACCGTCAGTTGCTGCTTCGTAACTGCGGATACCAAACACTGAAGACTGGTTTTTTTTCTTGTCAATTTCCACATTGGTGTGATTCAGGCTCGAATCCTTGGGAATGTATTGATCATCCAGCAACCTGAAGGGCAAATCGCCTACTTCAATCAAGTCTCCGGTATCCAATAAGCATTTTTCAGCAATGGGTCGACCATTAACGGAGACACCATCATCGAAAACTTGCAAAATACATCCATAACTTTTCCGTGTCACAGCAAAATGCCTGCCCAATAGTTTGGGATGGTTTATCTGCACATCACAATCAAAGTCATTACCAACCACCAGTACGTTATTGTCTGGAAAAGGAAAAGATTGTTTTGTGTTTTCAATAACTAAATGCATCTTATTGGACCGAATCGTGAAGAGATTGTAGCTTTATTGTTTATGACAATTCAATCCCATTGACGAAATAAATAATGCGGGGAGCTTGTATGGGCAGTACATAGAAACAGTTTAAGTTCACAAAAAAGGATATAATGCCTACTTTGACTCTGCCCTTGTTTAAATTCGTTTATAATGCCCATGATGCACTTCAAGGAGTTAAAAAAGTGAAAAGCAGGCAATTGATGTATTGGATGATTGCAATTTTGGCGCTGTTGCTTTGCTTAGCTTACCCTATTGGTCAATCTGAAACCGCAAAATCAGACCCTTTGATCATCTCCTCCTTAATGAAAGTTGAGCCCAAATACATTTCATATTACGACAACCGTTTTCATGCCCTGCTTTCGGGTCAATTAAAAATCGACATCAAAACTGAACATATTCAGAACAAGTTGACTGAATATGACCTCATTCATATCAAAGACCTGGAAATAGATCATAACAGTAAAATCAGCCTTGGATGGCAAATAGAGGACAAGTGGTTTCAAACCCCACTGAATCACAACAAGCAGTCTTTCACTCCCATAGATTTCAATACCGATGACGCCAAGAAAATACAAAACTTGCACTTGCTGTTAACTTCAAATCATGAGCTCAACACCAACCCTTCTCTGCCGAAAACAGTGTCATTTAATGCCATTTATTTTGAGCAAAAACAAAACCTCAATTCGACTGATTTAAGCTTCAGTCAATGGTTTGGCTTTAACCCCATAGAGGTCAACTCCATTAACGGCTATTCAAATCTGCCTGCGCTTTATTTGCAAGAGTTGATTTGGCGCCTGATGAGTTGGCTGGCCATTTGCAGCATTGCTTACTTTCTGATTCAAATCAATGCCACACATTTAATAGCGTGTATTGCACTGGCATGGGTCGTGACCGCCACACCTTTTTCTGTTAACTTTATTCGTCAACACCAACAATTGAACACAGCTTTTTCTGGTGACAAGCAGTTCATCAACAGCCTCGATAAAAACATACATCAGCTGGCGCAGTCAGTTAAAGAATCAATCAATTCAAACGACAGGATTGACATAGAAACTGACCAATTCATCATACTCGGTTCAAATCAGTTTGAATACTTGCGATTGTTTTATCATTTAACTGAACTCAATGTTGCGGTACACATGAAAGTTCCGAAAACAGCCACTAAAAGTCCAATATATATTTTGACGCATGATTATTTCAAACAATGCAACCAGCAGGATGATGGATTAATTTTAGGTAATCGATTAAAAGTCATGTCTATCCACCCTGAATTTTGTCTGGCCAAACCATTATGATGATATTGACAGGATTTGCATTAGCTTTGTATTTTATGGTACTGGGATTTGCTGCCAGAGCCAGCTATCATTTGCTGAACCAAACAGAATTGCTGATTGAAAAGAAAACCGACTTTTCAGCACATGCTTTATTCCTTGGGATTTTTCTGCATGTTGTGATGTTCAGTTTGTTCCAGTTATTGGGTTTAAGCAATCAAATGGCTTTGACATTGTCATTGTTTGCGGTCATTCTGGCCATCACCATCATCATTTTCCACACCTTTAAACTAGGTTTTCATACCCATTCAATCAAGCCCACCCAGACCAACACTGCCTCCCTGATGTTGATAGTCATGTGCTCAGTGATGATTTATTGGAACGCATCAATTTTGCCTGAGATGGCATGGGACTCGTGGATGGTATGGATTGGTAAAGCCAATCAATGGCTGCACCACGGACTAGCCACACCACTGTATCGATTTGATGAATGGGTAGGCAATGCAGATGGCATATACAATGCATCGGCACATTACCCTGAGGCATTGCCATTACTTTATTTATTCCCGAAATTATTGGGTTGGAACGGTTATGAAACCCTGATGGTTTTCCAATTGATAACATTCGCCATGATGACTTTGTTGTTGGTCAGCCGGCTGGAACGGAAAGGCGCACCGTGGTTCTTACAGTTATTATTGATTGTGGTGATATATACCACGCCATTGCTCAACAATCACTTGATGATTACTGGATATGCCGACATCTGGATGGCCATGTATATTGTGCTGATATTGTTGACCTTGATAGATTACCATGAGAAAGGCGACCTGGGCGTGGGTATTACCTTATTGTGTTATCTCGCCATGTTACCGATGTTAAAGCTTGAAGGCTGGGTTTGGTTGTTGTTGTTTATTGTGGCTCACCTGCTTGTCACTCTGGCCAATCATCCACACAGATATAAATTTCTCATCATCTTTTCAGTTTTCATTGGATTGTTGTGGATATTAGGTGGTGTTCATTTAAATTTACCCATGGGCAACATCATCATCAACTCTGAAAAAATTGAAATACTGACCTTGATCGATGCTAACATTGCCTTTAACAACATCAGCAAAGAGATATGGGTTGGTTTTGTCGCACAAAACAATTGGTCTCTTTTGTGGTTAGGCTTACCCTTTTTGCTGGTTTCATTTTTTGTCAACAAACACAACAAAGCCAGTCAGGTGGCGCATGTGTTTTTCATTCTGGCCTTGATGTGTTTTCTGTTCTTATTCTATTTTACAGAAGCCAGTCAATGGGCCAAAGATCTAACCGCCATGAACCGAGTGGTGTTGCAACTGGTTCCTTGTTACATTTTTTTACTGTTTAAAATGCTGATTCGCTTAAAAGGTGTTGAAAATCAAAAAAGCACAAGCTCAGAACACTGAACTTGTGCTTTTTATTGGGAGTTAATGCTCTCCTCAGAATGCTAAATATTTCACACCTTGTTCAAAATCCACATCAACTGGTATGCCTTTGCTGTTGATTCTGGCTAATGCATCGGCCAGTTCTTGATTTATTTGACCTTTTTCTTTGAACCACAGCGCCACACCTTCATAATCGCCATTGCCCTGCAGGGTCAGAATCTTTTCTGACAATGAAGCCACCGCAGCTGACATTTTTTCAGCATTGACCGCATAATGTCCTGTTTCTGGGTTGAAGTTAAAAGCACCTTGTTCAGAGAAATAATTGAATCGCAACAAATTGGCCACGCCATGCGCTGAACTTGAGCCAAAACGTACTGAGCGGAAAATGCCTGCCATAAAGGTGGTGTAATAATCCATCATTTCACCTTCTTCCAATTCACCCATTTTATGCAGTTTTTCGACCATATATAGGCCCAAAATATCTGCCTTGCCTTCCTCTATGGCCGAAGCATATTCTTTCAAAGCAGTTCTGACTGTTCCTTTGTCATTGATGGTGTTTTTCACGCCCAAACCATGCGCCACTTCATGAAACATGGTGTTGGCAAAAAAGGCATTGAAAGTGATGTGCTTACGTTGCTCAGGCACCACCAGTTCATCAGCTATAGGCATCAGAATTTTTTCAAACTTGGCTTGCATCACATTTTTCAGTTGCAAACGACGGGTGCCTTTTTCCAGTTGCACACTTTCATCGTTAGGCAAATTGATGGCGATGGTTTTACTGCCAGCGTTTGAATGACCTGCATAGTAAATGGCATCATAAGCATTCAAGTCTGAATCGGTGCCTGGAGTTTCGGTTTTATACTCATCAGCCACCGGTAACTCGGCTTGCAATTGCGGCAAAAAGGCAGCGAACTTGGCCAGTTTTTCACTCCACACCAAATCCTTGATCAGCACATAGGCTTCATAAGCCGCTTTGTAACCAAACAATTGGTCTTCGTAAGTTTCAATCGGGCCAATCACCACATCTATCTTATTGGTCTTCATGTCCATCCAGGCCAAATCCGAAGCCTTGAATTCGTCATCAAGCAAAGCTTTGGCTCGTAGCTCAAGGTATTTTTTAAACCCTTCATCTTCGGCCAATGCGGCCGCTTCATTCAACAAGGCTGCAGCTTTTTGCAATTGTTCAGCATAGACTTCATGGTAAGGAACAGCCTTGAGTGCATCATTTTCATCACGAACCACATGTGTATAAAGGCTTTTCATGGTCTCAGTTGCTTCTTTCTCAAAAGCAGCCTTGTCTAAATCTTTGGGGTAAAAATTGGCGCCTAAAAACTTTTCGCCATAGCCTTCCATGAATGGTTTATCTCCATCTAATCGATCCCAGGGACCATAATTGATGTCAGAAAACTTTCTTAAGGATTGGTTTTCAATGCTGGCAAGGAACGGTTCTTTAGGCCCATAGCTTTGTAACCAGAACAATTCATCCATGATCTTTGCCGCATCTATCAACACATAAAGCATCTTTTTCTGAGCATCAGATAAATGGGTCAAATCGGAGGTTAATCTGAATTTGGCATATTTACCCAACAGTTTTGCATGGTCTTTTTTTGGTTCAGGTTTAACCGGATCCT
Organism: Gammaproteobacteria bacterium; assembly: GCA_030426705.1. Classification (GTDB taxonomy): domain Bacteria; phylum Pseudomonadota; class Gammaproteobacteria; order Xanthomonadales; family Marinicellaceae; genus Marinicella. Next base: position 7,273 of record JAUHXW010000063.1, on the reverse strand, counting down.
CTTGATAAGCCACTTCTTTGTCTGCTGGAGCGGACTGATCAGCGTGCTTGTTGTTGATTTCATTTGATTTAGCTGTTTCTGCATCTTGTTGCTGACAACTGAACAGTACAATCGAAATTAACATCAACAGCAAAGTTTTGTATTTTATTTTCATTGTTACCTCCTATTTTGTGAGTTTGCTATAGACATCTTGCTCAATCGCCTGAGCAATGGTGTCGATATGGTAATCAAATTGCGATGGTCTTGCCATGATTTCCTCATGGTTTTCCTGAATGTGGTGCAGTTTATTTTGGAAGTCTTCCGCGTCATTGGCCTTGAACGTAAATCCCTTGTTGTAATTTTCTGCCAACCACTTCATCCCGGATCCTTCAGTATCCGCTACCAAAATGATTTTGTTGTGGTGCATGGCTTCCAATAACACCACACCAAAAGACTCAGCCCGATCATGTGAAGCCAGACAAAAAACATCACAACTGATAAACAAGTCTTGCGCCTGTTGTTCACTGACTTCACCCAATAAATCGACCCTGTCCATTGTTCCGGTTTGCTCAATTTGCTGCAACAGTTCGGGTTGCAGCTGACCACCACCGGCAATATTTAAATGTATGCCAGTTAAATCTTGCATGGCATTGATCAACATCCGATGGTTTTTGTAAAAGGTCAATCTTCCCAGGCTGAATAAACGGAAAGCATTTGCTGGCCATACACCGTTGGCATAGGATGTCGTATCTTTTTCTGTTGTGATATTTTGAGTATTGATACCCAATGGTATAACCTGAACCTTATTTTTATGCTTCATTAACTGTGGCGAAACATCGGCATAATATTGAGAACTGACCAATATACTTTGACAGTTTTTAATCAAACCATTTTCAAATGGCTTAATCAGGCGATACAGCAACTTCAACAACAGTGAACTGTGACGGGTAACCATATCCGAGTGCCAACTCAACACCCAAGGCTTATTTTTAATCTTTTTATTGAACAACAGCCAAAACAAGCTTGGATTGGGACTGTGTAAATGAATCAGATTGGCTTTATCCGCATTGATAAGCTGTTTAATCCTTCGATTCAATCCAAGCATGATGGGTGTATGCAAAAATGGTTTCAACGACTTTAAACGGATGACATTCACGCCTTCGATGACTTCCTCTGTGGTTTTGGAAGTTAAAGCACCCCAGTCATGATTATGCACAATCACAGTGACTTGATGCCCTTGCCGTACTTGTTCAGCGGCTAAATCACACAGGTAAGACTCCATACCACCCCGGTAAGGCGGATAGAATTTACCTATGTGGACGATGTTCATAGACGTGGGGTTTATTGGTTTTTGTTGTTGGCTTGTTGGTCTGAAACTTGCTGGTCGAGGGCTTCTTCAATCATCGCCAGCTTTTGCGTCAGGCGCCTGATTTTACGTTCCTTGCGGGTCATGGCCATGTCCATGGTCAGCATTCTGACTAAAATCATACTGACAGACAACACCAACAGCAATGTTGGCGGGTAAGTGATACCCACTTTGGCAGCCACCCAATCAATTGTTTGCGGAAAAATAGCCAATAAAATGGCACTGGCAGCCACCATAAACCACCAGGTCGCATAAGGACCGTGCATTTTCCCTTTACGAACCAGATACAAAATACTGATCGATAACACCGCACCGATGATAAGAATGGTTATGTTGGTCATTTAGCTTGCTTGGCTCCAATATTAGCAATACAAAGAGTGGTGGTTTGCATCATGTATTTCAACACCACAAACCAGGAGCTGAAAACACGCGACTTACCATCATTGCGATTGAGCATTTTAACAGGAACTTCGACAATTGTTAATCCGGATTTCAATAACATCAATAACACCCCAACATCCTGATAGTCGAGTAAACTGGCCTGTCTTTGTGAAAGCACTTCAATGGCTTGCTTGTTATAAAGCCTGAAACCAGATGTCAGGTCTTCAATTTTGATGTGCGTCAAAAATTTAAAGAATCCCCAAGCCAGCTTTTTCAGACGACTTAGTCTGGCCGGAAAAGTCCCAATCACCACATCACAAGGCCTTTTTTCATAGGTTTGCATCAGGCTGGCAACTTCTTCGGGCAAATGCTGACCATCTGCATCCATGGTAATGACATGATTATAATCATGTTTCTTGGCATAACGAATGCCTGTTTGTGTGGCGCCCCAGGCACCCAGCTGTATAGGTAAGGAAAGACATTTGATGCCATGCGATTTAACCACATCAGCGGTTTCATCCTGACTTAAATCATCCACCACAAGTACATCAAAACTAACATGTTTGATGAGTTTCGGTAACAATTCCCGCAAATTTTGTGCTTCGTTGAACGCCGGAATGACAATTAATGTCTTCATGACAAGGCTAATGATTTAAAATAGAAGGCACGTTATAAACCAACTGCACCACTTTGTGGTGTATTTTTTTGTTTTTTTGCTCTCAAAATATGCCAAAGACCCACATCATTCATGACATGTTCCAAATCAAAGGCGGCGGAGAACGCCTGGTATTGGCACTTTGTGATGGTTTACAAGCAGATTTAACCACTGCTTTTGTTGGCCAGGACACTTTCGATCTGGGCTATTTGGGAGAACGTCTACAAAATATGGATGCACTCAGCGGTTTACATGGTATCAAAACCTGGTCCCTGGCCCGGGCTTTCAAAAAAATGGCTTCCAATGCCCACTTTGAAAGTGTGATTTACAGCGGTGTGGCGAGTCCTTTGGCTATTAACCAGCAACAAGCCAACCATCATGTGTTTTATTGCCACACACCGCCCCGCTTTGTGTATGACAAAAAACAACATTATGCTGAACAATTCAACCCATTGAAACGGTTTGCTTTTGAGCGTTTGATTAAATGGTTTCAACCACAGTATGAACAAGCTGTTGCACAAATGGACACCCTTCTGACCAATTCCCACTATGTGCAGGACAGAATCAAACAAGCCATTGGCCTGGAAGCGCAAGTGGTTTATCCACCTTGTAATACCCAAAAATTCAAATGGATTGAACAGGGTGATTATTACCTGTCGATGGCGCGTCATGACGGTTTAAAACGGGTGGATGCCATCATTAAAGCCTTTTTACAAATGCCAGATAAAAAATTGGTGGTTGCCTCAGGCGGACATGAAACCAGGAAGTTACAAAAACTGGCGGGTAACGCGCCCAATATTACGTTCACGGGTTGGTTGAATGAATCCGCCATGCTTGAATTACTCGGCAAATGCCTGGCCACCATTTATGTGCCGATTGATGAGGATTTCGGCATGACGCCTGTTGAGTCCATGTCGGCAGGCAAACCGGTATTTTGTTCTAACCACGGCGGCTTATTAGAAACCGTTATTGATCAGGAAACTGGTTTTTTGCTTTCATGTGACGCTTTAACAGCAGACCTGGTGCAGCACATCTCAGCCTTTTCAAAACAACAAGCCCTGACGATGAAAAGTACTTGTGAACAGCGCGCTCAACAATTCGACACTGCTTTGTTCATCAAAAAAATCAAAGAATTTTTATAATTTGGCGACCCTTTGCCTCTAAACTCAGTCTTATTGGGTAAGTTGAATGAATTTTTTAGATTTTGAGTTATTTTAACCAAACCATAGATGACATCACCAAAGCACAGGTGAGCAAAGGCAAACAAAAAGCCTGTAGGCAAGTATATGACGCCTTTTCCACCCCGGTTTATAACCTGGCTTACAAGATGTTACAAAACCGGGATGATGCCTTTGATGTGATGCAAAATGCATTCATCACAGCCTTTCAAAAAGTTTCCCAATGGTCTGGCGATGTGGCTTTTGGCTTTTGGCTGAGGAAAATCACGATTAACCAATGCCTTGACCTCATCAAAAAAAACCACCAGCAACTGACAGTCGAGTCACCAGAAAAAGCGCGTGACATCGGTGGTATTAATTACGACATGCAACATGATGCCAATTACCTGCTCAGTCAACTCCCTCCAATATCAAGATCAATTTTATGGCTTTACGAGGTGGAAGGTTTGACCCATCAGGAAATCGCTGACTTGTACCAAATGTCGTCCAGCTTTTCAAAATCTCAACTTTCTCGCAGCAAACAATTATTAAGAGAGTGGCTCCAAAACCAGGAGGAACGCAATGAACACAAATTATGAAACAAACATCAATGAATGGTTGAATAAACAAACACAGCAAAATCCACCTCAAGATGGTTTTGACGCCATCATGGATGCGGTCCACAACAAACACCGCAAACGCAGTTTTATGTTACCTGCGGTGGCTGCTGCTGTACTTGCAGCGGTGTTGCTGTGGACATTGCCTCAACAAAAAAATCAGCAACTTGAAACGCTACAAGTGCTGAGCAACAAAATTGCCATGATAGAGCATGTGGTCAGAAACGAGGTCATTAACCACTCGGCACCTGGCTCGCCTATCCTGGAAAAAATGGTTTCCATGGAAAACTGGCTGGATCAATTGGATGTGAATATTGCACAAACAGCTGATCCTAATCAGAAAATCGAGTTAATGCATGCCAAACTCGAAATTCTTGACGATCTTGTGGCTTTACACAAAAAACTTAAACCACAAGACACAAATAAAGTTATTTAACCCAATAAAAATATAGGTGAAAACAATGAAATTAAGAACCGCAATTTTAACCAGCTTGTTTGGCATCAGCGCCCTGGCGAGTGCCGAAGAACTGCATGAGAACGTCAATGTCAATGTCAACGTCAACAACGGTGAAGGTACTGTAACCATCGTTAGAGATGTCGATGGCGAAACCCAAACCATCGAAGAAACTTTTGCCGCCGGACCTGATACTGATGTTGAAGCCATGGTTGAAAGCATTTTGGCTGACCACGGCATTGATCATCAAGGCAAACAAATCCACAAAGAAGTGATCAAACTCGTTAATGAAGGTGACAAAGATTTTGTCTGGGTACAAAAAAGTGACGATGTCAATGTAGATTTGATGGATGGCAAAGCCACTGTTGTCATAAAAAAAGACAACAATGGAGAAGTTCAAGTCATTCAGGAAAGCTTTGATGTCAATGATGGTACTGACATCAATGTGTTGATAGATGAGTTGATGGCAGAACACGGCATTGAACCCGGTGATGCTGAAATTCACAAAAAAATAGTCAAGCTCGATAAAAACATGATTCACATCGATGATGACAAACCACGCCTGGGCTTTATGGCCAATGTCATAGATGATGGTTGGAAAATCATGTCTGTCGTCCCTGAGAGCGGCGCTGCTGATGCCGGTATGCAAAAAGATGATGTGGTCATCAGCATCAACGGGCAAAGCACAGCCAAAGGTGGTTTGGGGTTAACTGAATTTATCGCAGTTGACCAAAAAGAAGGCGATATCAACGAGGTCGTGGTATTGCGTGGTGGTAAAGAAGTCAAACTGGATGTCACTGCTAAAGTCATCGATTCTCCCGATGTCATCATGGAACTGACCGGTGATCACAAATGGTTTTCTTCCGGCGACAAAGACTTTGTTTTCAAAACTGGCGAAATGGATAAAATGTTTGAAGGCCTGCATGTGGATGTCGAGCACCTTGGAAAAATGGTAGAAGGTTTGGGCGAACATGACATTCGTGTGGTCACCACCGGTGATGCCGATGCTTATTTCTTTTCAGGCAGCAAAATGAACCAGTGGCTGGGTAAAAAACACCACTTCTCTACAGTGACTGAAAACCTCGGAAAATACTTTGGCACCACCCAGGGTGTGTTGGTTTTAGAAGTAGATAAAGACAACAAATTAGGATTGAAAGATGGTGACGTCATTCAAGCCATCAATGGTCAAGATGTTAAAACCCCGAAAGACGTGATTAAAATCATGTCGGGTTTCAAATCAGATGAAGCTTTTGAAATTGAAATCATCCGTGAAAAAGAAACCTTGTATTTAGAATCGTAACTTCTACACTTAAGCATTGCGTTTTTTATCTTTCCTTTGATAGAATACGCGCACTTTGAAAACGAAGCCCTTTCTTGGGCTTTGTTTTTCTTTATAGCACAATCCATAGTGGACGCGTAGCTCAGCGGGAGAGCACTTCGTTGACATCGAAGGGGTCACTGGTTCAATCCCAGTCGTGTCCACCAATTTAATCCAGAGCACTCATTATTTAATCTGTGGCGGCGTTATGAAATCCTTCCGGTGCTCAGGTATGGATTCATACATTGCGCTCCGGATCATTTCATGCCTTGCTACAAATCAAATCCTGTGCACTCTGAATCAAAAAAGGAATGTCTTTGGGCCTTCATTCAAATTTGTTCCCGACTAATTTGAAAGCGGCCGCGGCAGACATGGCTTTTAACCTCGCGCTCTTCACCTCTGATTCGCTTCGCTCACCAACCGGCTCGGCGGGTCGAGCCGATAATCGGCTCTCCTGATCAGCATATTGATTAAAAATCTTCCACTTTTTATGAATTGATTAATTGCAAGGCAAAGGAGAGCCGCTTTAGCCCGAGCTGAAATGGTAAGCGTAAGCCCCAAGGAGACTCATTATTTCATCTGTGGCGGCGTTATGAAATCCTTCCGGTGCTCAGGTATGGATTCATACATTGCGCTCCGGATCATTTCATGCATTGCCTCAGATCAAATCCTGTGCACTCTGAGTCAAAATGGGCAGCATATTGATTAAAAATCTTCCACTTCTTATGAATTGATTAATTGCAAGGCAAAGGAGAGCCGCTTTAGCCCGAGCTGGAATGGTAAGCGTAAGCCCCAAGGGGACCCACTATTATCCTGTAAAAAATTACTTGGACAGCTTGAAACACATGCACTATATACGCTTGCCCATCATAGGTACAAATGAAGACTTTAAAACAATACTTATTCAACTGACTGTACCCGTCACGTCGTCCTCGTGCTTGATTCGGGGACCCATTTTAAAGATGCTTACAAAATGATGGTTGCTTAAATTACTAAAAACATTGAAAAAAGAGAAGTTAAATTCTTTTTTGCTGACATGCAAATTGATGTTCTCAGAACTAGTTAAAGGCTGTTTACTATGGATCCCCGAATCAAGTTCGAGGATGACGGTAAGGGAGTTTTATTTTAACCTGACAGTAGTGCAAGGGCGCCCATTATTTAATCTGTGGCGGCGTTATGAAATCCTTCCGGTGCTCAGGTATGGATTCATACATTGCGCTGTAAAGCAAATATTGTGATATCTAACGCTTTAATTAAACTGACTTATCGTAAGCCTCTTGAATCCACGCCATCAATTCATCATCCACATCACCAAGCTCAGTGATTTGCACCCGATGTGTACACAT
>JAUHXW010000397.1 GCA_030426705.1 Gammaproteobacteria bacterium | reverse complement strand
ATCGATGGTGATGTTCAGTTGTGCTTGGCTATTAGCAATAAAGAAAAACAACAGGGTAAAAACTATTGAGCGTTTCATGTATCAATCTCCTTGATATTCAAAATTAAAATTTACTTCTCTATCAAATACTTCTTCAAATCCGGTATAGGGTAACGGGTCGGCTTTTTTTACCGCATTGATGATGGAGTTTCTCACCACCGCGCTGGCATTACAGGGTGTGCCTATTTTCACGTCTATGACACCACCTCCTGGTATTTGACGCACTTTGATTTGGCACTTTAGACCAGATGGGGTTCCAACTGGTTGTGCCCACATGTTCTTTACAGCTGATTTAATCGCAGCTTCATATAAGGTCAGTTTCGTGCGGCGGGCTTTTTCATCACCGTTTGCAGAGCCAACTGGCTGTGCCGTTTGTGTACCTTCAGGTGGTTTTACTTCGGTTTTGGTATCAACCGGTTTTGGAGCTGGTTTGTTTTCTTCTTCCTGCCTCTTGCGTCTGAGTTCTTCCAGCTTTTTCATGCGCTCAGACTTTTCTTGCCTTTGGGTTTGATCAATTTTGGGCTTGATAACTGGTTTGGGTTTTGGTTTGGTCTCCTGTTTAACAGGCTCTGGCTTTTTCGGTTCAGGCTTGGGCTCGGGTTTCTTGATTTCAGGTTTTGGTTTTTGTGGTTTGGGCTTTTCCTGAACAGGTTTTTCTTTATTGGGCTTTTTGAGGTTTTTCATGTATTCATCCAAATCCATGATTTCTGCCTGAATGGCTATGCCTTTGGGTGGCGTGATGCTGGTTTGCTGGGTGGACATGAACAACAACAGGACCAGTGCCAGGTGCAAGCCGATTGAATAAATCAGACCTTGTCGCTGTTCTGGCTCGATGTTCATCACGGACACTTTTTATTTACCCTCACATTATTCTGGCTTGATTGGATCGCTGATCAAACCCACTTTTTTGGCGCCGGCCTGTTGCACAATGGCCATGGCTTCATAAACCTGCCCATAGCTGACGGTTTTATCCGCACCAATCATGATCGGCAGTTCCTGATTGACTTTGACAAAGGCGCTGAGCTTTTGTTGCAATGTTTCTGCATCTAATAGCTCATATTCACCACCAATGCTCAAATACAAATCACCATTGGCAGTCACATTGACCACCGCAGGTTCGGTTTCAATGGTGATGGTGTTGGCGTTGGATTCCGGTAAACTAACGTCCACACCGAGGTTCATCAAGGGTGTGGTAATCATGAAGATAATCAGCAACACCAAAGTCACATCGATGTATGGCACCACATTAATTTCTGCTTTGACTTTACGAGGTCGGCGCATGGTTTAACCTATTTGTCGGTGCAAAATGGCCGAAAACTCTTCCTTGAACGCATCGTATTGGGCATAGATTCTTTCCACCTTGTCACTGTAACGGTTGTAAAAAATCACCGCCGGGATGGCCGCGAAAAGACCCATGGCGGTAGCAATCAAGGCTTCAGATATACCTGGAGCCACCAAAGCGATGGTCGCTTGTGTCACATCCGACAAGGCATGAAATGACAACATGATCCCTATCACCGTTCCAAACAAACCAATATAAGGGCTGGTTGAACCAATGGTCGCCAGTGTGGGTAAATGACTCTCCAGCTTTTCAATTTCTCTATTCAAAGCCACCCGCATCGCCCGGTCCGACCCTTCTATGGATTGGATGCCGCCATTACTGACGGTTTGTTTGCGTTTGAACTCCTTGAATCCTGCTTCAAAAATTTTTGCCGACCCTGTGTTTTTCTTGCTTGATATGGAATCATACAATTTATTCAAATCAACACCTGACCAGAACTTTTCTTCAAATTTTTTGGCTTTACTTTGCGCCGAAGCCAACACCCTGCCTTTGGAAAAAATAATCAGCCAGGACCACACCGAAGCCAGGATCAAAATAATCATCACCACTTTCACCGGCATCGAAGCACTCATGATGATTTCGTAATAAAATTGTCCGCTGTCGTTCAAAACAAATCTCCTTCAATTAAATAATGGCCTCTAAATAATGGCTTGGAAAACGCATCGGTTTGAATTTTTCCGCATTCAAACTGACTATTTGTACTTTGGCTTTGAGCATCAACACCTCATTGACATGAATTTCCTGATTAACCCACATGGAAACTTTTGAATGACTTTCAACCTCTGTGCTGATGGTCAGTAAGTCATCAAGCCTGGCCGGCAAGATAAAATCAATCTCCATTTTACGGATCGCCAATATCACATTGGCCTGTTCACGCATGAGGCTTTGTTGCAATCCTTTTGAACGCAACCATTCAGTCCGCGTACGCTCCAAAAAGTTCAAATAATTGGCGTGATAAACCACACCACCGGCATCGGTGTCTTCGTAATAAACTCTGAATTGGTGGATGTACATACTCATTAAT
>JAUHXW010000062.1 GCA_030426705.1 Gammaproteobacteria bacterium | reverse complement strand
CAGAAAGGCCTTTGTCGCACCTGAGGGTTGGCAATTGATGGCCGCAGATTATTCACAGATTGAATTGCGTATCATGGCGCATTTATCACAGGATGAAAACCTGTTACAGGCGTTTAATGAGGGCGTTGATGTGCACAGTCAGACGGCATCACAGGTTTTTGATACACCCTTGGATGAAGTCAGTTCAGAGCAGAGACGTGCAGCCAAAGCGATTAACTTTGGCTTGATGTATGGTATGAGTGCTTTTGGTTTGAGCAAACAGTTACACATCAGTCGCAAGGAAGCTTCCAGCTATATGAAGCAGTATTTTGCGCAATATCCCAAGGTCAAAGGATTCATTGATTCAGTCAAGGAACAAGCTGCCGAACAAGGCTATTTAGATACCTTGTTTGGTCGACGTTTGTATTTTCCAGAAATCAACAACCGCAATGCCCGGGTACGAGCCGGTGCCGAACGCGCTGCCATCAATGCGCCCATGCAAGGAACGGCTGCAGACATCATCAAAAAAGCCATGCTGGCAGTTTATCAAGAGACCAAAGGCGCTGATGATATCAGGGTGATTATGCAAGTACATGATGAACTGGTGTTTGAGGTCAAAAAATCTGTAGCCTCAAAATGGGCTGAGAAAATCAAAATAATCATGGAATCGGTGGTTGAGCTGGATGTGCCGTTGGTGGTTGATTATGGGATTGGAGAAAACTGGGACGAAGCACATTAAATGGTTTGCTGCGAGGCCACTTGGCCTACAAGGATGTAGGTCTGCAACGAGAGCAGGAGCGGTAGTTGCCTTTCTTCTTCGATGAAAACCGTAACCTCTTCGCAGGCTTAGATGAGTTGCCCTATTAGGCTCACGTTGTTCGCCAAGGGTCAACATAAGGGGTTTGCTTCGGAGCCGCTTCTTTCCACTGCGTGAAAAACCGCAACTCCTCCGCAGACTTTAATGAGTTGCCCGGTTAGGCTCACTTTGTTCGCCAAGGGTCAACATATGGGGGTTGCATTTATGATTCATCACGTTAAATGATGAGATGCTTCGGCTGCGCTCAGCATGACAGAGTATTTTTTTGATGGTGATTGCGGTAATTCATTATAAAACAATCACTTCCAGCGCTGTTTTCGAGTTTGACTAAAAAAGGAGGCTTAATGGCTTTGTGGGATCAGAAAAAATGAAAAAACATGTTGACAAACAGATTCTTATACACAGGCCGTCATATTGAAGTCATAAAACAAGAATTTAGCTTTGCTCATTTGGTTTTTACTTTCATAAAGCGCTGTAAGTTATTGATAAATAAGGATATGCATGGCTGGTTAAAAATTAACCGTTTTAACATGGGCTCAATCAGGCTGTGGCTTTTGTCTTTAAAAATCAAAGTTATACACAAAGTTATCCACAGGCTATGTGGATAAGTAAATTGCCAAGAAGATGTTGTTCATTTTTACACAGTAAAATACATTTTTATGGCTAAAATTACAATCAATCCAGCGAAAACCCTTTTCAGTGTCATTACAGGTAACCGGTGTGTCAGGTTGGCACCAATGGGTGTAGTCAAAACGCTACCTGCACTGATCAGTAAGGTTGCTGGCCAATAGATATAGCCAATGGTTTGATTAGGTAATGTAGGCTGTTTGATACCCTGCATGATAAAAACAAAGCAGGCGGCCATGGCGATGGGGAGGCCGATGGCTGCAGCAGTGGCAATGGCTTTTTTGATGTTGATTTGATGCCAGGTCATGTAAGGAACACTTAAGGATCCTCCTCCGATGGCAATCATGGCAGAAATCAAACCGATGATAAATCCAGCAGGTAACAGTTCGGCTGTTTGTAATTGTTTTGCAGCTGCTTTTTTGGGTTTAAAGTCAATCACCATTTGCACAGCGATTATGAGCATCAACACCATAAAAATCAGGGCAATGGTTTTTGAATCGGTTTTGATGACAAAAAAGGTGGCTGTCGCGCTACCAATCAGAACGGCTGGACTGATTCTTGAAACGATGTGCCATAGGATGGCACCATGACGTTGGTGTGTACGGACACTGATGATGGCATTGAACACAATACATGACATCGAAGTGGCGAGTGCCATTTGTACAACTATCGCAGGGTCATGTTGTTGCCACAGAAAAAAACTGGTGAGCACTGGTACCATAATGGCGCCACCGCCGATGCCAAGTAATCCGGCAAAGAAGCCTGTAACCCAACCCAATGCAACCAACAAAAGGAATTCAACAATCATGGAGAAAACAGCTTGATGTCAGCTATTGGTGGTTTTTTTATACTCATCAACAGCATCTTCATCGATGTGAACAGTTACAGGTTCTGCCCAATGAACATTAGAGCCATGCTTTTTTACACCTGAAATCCAAAACTCTTCACCTGTTTCATTACAATAATAGTTGGCATTGAATCCACCGCCTTTCAAACGGCTAAATTGCTTTTCGCGGTAATAAACAGACAAACCAGTTTTAGAAAATGAAACCCATCCAATTCGAGCCTGTTTGCCGTCTACTAAACCATCCTTGTTTTCGATGTACATCAAACGTCGTTTTTGCCCTTTGGTTAGTTGGTTCATAAAGTTACCTTCTTCGACCAAACAGCATTTTCCAAACGGCGTTAACGGCTTTGGTAGTCAGGCGTCGTTGGAATGATTTACCCAGTTTGGTGGCAAAGGAGTCTGCTGGACGGCCGCGTCCACGTTTGGGTTTTTCAGCTTCGGCTTTTCTGGCTTCTTCCTCTAATCTGGCTTGTTCCTTGGCTTTTTGTGCTGCCAATTCAGCTTTGCGTTTTTTGAGTTTTTCATACGCTGATTCACGGTCCAAATCCTGGTCGTATTTACCACCTACCGGTGAACGCGACATCACCAGTTTGCGTTCTTCATCTGTGGCAGGGCCCATGCGGCATCTGGGTGGGGCAATTTTGACCCGTTCTACCACAGACGGAGCCCCTTTTTCTTCGAGTGTGGACACCAGGGCTTCACCGACACCCAACTCAGTAATCACATCGGCCGTTTTGAAATGTGGGTTGGTGCGGAAAGAATCGGCTACCGCGCGGATGACTTTTTTGTCTTTGGGCGTGTAAGCACGCAGGGCATGTTGAATTTTATTGCCCAATTGCCCCAAAACATCTTCTGGAATGTCGCCAGGTGATTGGGTGCAAAAATAGACGCCAACACCTTTGGAACGAATCAAACGAGCCACTTGTTCAATGCGCTTCAACACTTCTTTGGGTGCATCTTCGAAAATCAGATGAGCTTCATCAAAAAACAAAATCAATTTTGGTAAAGGTTGATCACCCACTTCAGGTAAGGTTTCAAACAATTCGGTCATCAACCACAACAAAAACGAAGCATATAACTGAGGTTTCATCATCAAATCCCGTGATTCCATGATGCTGATGATGCCTTTGCCTGACATGGTTTGACGCATCAAGTCCGCCAGTTCAATGGCGGGTTCACCGAACAATTTGTCGGCGCTTTGAGATTCCAAGTTGAGCAAGCGCCTTTGGATGGCACCGATTGAGGCATTGGTGATGCGACCGTATTGGTTGGATATTTCCTTGTAGTTGTCGCCCATAAATTGCAACAAGGATTTGAGGTCTTTCAAATCCAGCAGCGGCATGTCATTTTCTTCAGCATATTTGAAAGCAACAGCAATCACGCCTTCCTGTACATCTGAAAGTTCAAGCAGGCGGCTCAAATACATGGGGCCAATTTCCTGGATGGTGGTGCGTACTGGATGGCCATGCACCTTGAAAATGTCCCAAAAAATTGTAGGTGAGCCTTCGTAACGGTAATTTTGGATGTTCAGTTCTTTGGCGCGGTTGTCCAAAAATTCTTTTTGTTTACCGGCCTGTGATAAGCCTGAAACATCGCCTTTGATGTCGGTTACAAAAACCGGAACACCCAAATCAGCAAAGTTTTCTGCCAATACTTGTACGGTAACGGTTTTGCCGGTGCCTGTTGCACCGGTAATCAGGCCGTGACGATTGGCAAAATGCCCCAGGATTTTCGCAGGCTTTTTATCAGGCCCTTGACCCTGGCCAAAATGTAAAAATTTGATGTCTTCACTCATGATCCAAATTGTCCTTTCAACCAGTCAAAAACCGCATACATCGCCAGCGCTTCCCCGCCTTCGGTGCCACCAGTGCGGTCACCAAAATTCCAGCCATAGGTGTCGATGTGTACCCAGGAAATCTCGGTATCGACAAAATGTTCAAGAAACAAAGCGGCGGTGATACACCCGGCTTGCGGGATCGAGCCAGTATTAGAAATGTCGGCGATTTTGGACTTGATGTATTTTTTGTAACTTTGCTGCAGTGGCAGTGGCCATGTTTCATCATGAGTCACTTGCCCACTGTTGAAAATACCGTCGGCGATTTCTTTTCGATTTGAAAACACGGGTGTTACTGTTGGCCCCATGGCGACGCGCGCTGCGCCTGTTAAAGTGGCATAGTCAATAATCAACTCTGGCTTTGATTCAGAAGCATAGGTCAGTGCATCGGCCAAAATAACCCGGCCTTCAGCATCCGTATGACCAATTTCAATGGTTTTACCAGAACGGGTTTGCGCCACATCACCTTGTCGGTAAGCGTTACCGGATACCGCATTTTCTACAGTGGGTATCAAAACCTGTAAACAGACGGGTAATTGATGTTCAATGATTAATTGCGCTAACCCCAGTACATGCGCGCCACCACCCATGTCTTTTTTCATCCAGCGCATGTATTCTGCGGCTTTCATGTTATTGCCACCGGTATCAAAACACACGCCTTTACCGACCAGAGATATTTTCGGATGGTTCTCATCACCCCAATTCAATTCAATCAAGCGTGGTGCTTTGTGGCTGGCTCGACCCACGATATGAATTGAAGGAAAATTTTCAGTCAGTAAAGCATCACCAACAGTCTCGGTGAAAGTGGTGTGGTGTTTCTTGGCAAATTGTTCTGCAAATTCAGCCAGCTCTGTTGGTCCCATGTCATCAGCTGGTGTATTGATCAAATCACGTACCAAGCAAGTGGCATTGATTATGCTCAGTTCTGTTTGATGTTGCTGTTCATCAATCACCAAGGTGGCCATGTCCTTGGCTTTCAAGTATTTGTCAAATTGATAAGTACCATAACCCCAGGCCAGAATCACTGCAGAGGTAATTTCATCGGTTTCGCTGTCAATGTGGTATTCGGCTTTAGGTAGAGATTTGAAAGCATGGCAGAGGGTATAAGGGTTCAAATCGTCATCTACCATCAAATAAACGCGTGCCAGTTCGCCATTGGCTTTGTAATCGACCAGAGTCTGACCGGCTGAGTCACCAAAGCCTTGATGGTTGACCATGGCTTTGAGGTAATCATTTTGCGCGTCCAGCCATGTTGAAAAGGCGGCTTTTAAGACGGGTACAACAGGAATAGTGTCATTATTTTTCTTGGTGCTGATGGAGTGTGTCATGCAATCAATTGTGGTTTGTAATGACTAAGATTATACTGAAGGAAAGGATGAATATCGAGCCAGTTATCAACTGTTCACAATCGATTATTCAGGTTTGAAAATCATTTCCTGATGCGGAATATCGTCCTCAAGGTAAAAGTGACCCGTGTTAACAAAGCCCAATGATTGGTAAAACTTGCTCAAGTATGATTGGGCAGAAATTTTAATGGGTACGTTTGGGAAAAGACTTATTGTGTGGTCTATAGCCATTTGCATTAACTGCCGACCCAGCTTTTGTTGACGCATGCTTTCAGCGACAACCACCCGACCAATGCTGCTGTATTTATTATCGTATTCCGCTGGAGACAAAATGCGGGCGTAAGCGATGATTGGTTGATTCACTTCTGAGATAATGAGATGAAAAGCCTGTTGATCCAGGTCATCCATGTCCTGATAGGCACAGTTTTGTTCCAGCACAAAAACCTGGCTGCGCAATTGCAGTATTTGATACAGCTGATGGGCTGTTAATTCAGCAAAACTCAGCAGTTGATTATTCAAAGCCATCTTCGAAGATTAAATCATCATCAATGGCTAGGGGTAATGGCCAAACATACGCGCCACGTGATCGGGTAAAGGCAGCGAGGGTGGTCATACCGCGGTCAATCACCAAATCCCAAATCATCACAGAGGGAATACCGTCAGTGAATCGATACCACACTGGATCATCGACACTAACATCTTCGGTGTAGTAAACGCCCCAATCGGTACCAGCAAACACCATATCTGGAATATGAGGATTGATCATCACGCTGTCCACCGGAATATTGGGCAGGTTTCCAGATTTGTTTTTCCACTCAAAAGCACTGCAATCGCTGTTACAACTGATTTGGAACAAATGACCTGGCGTAGCAGGCGTATTTTGATCAAAACCACCAACAGCAGCATAACCTGTTTGTTCTGTCGAGCCAAAAGTAACCACATCGAGAATAGGGCGATTCGGTAAGGTAGAATTGCCGTCTGTGACATTGATCCAGGTGGCTGAATTGGCAGTACCTTGACCCATGCCAAATCCGTAGTAAACATTGCCATCATTGGTGCCGACGATGGCAATTTTATCAACCGTCGGAACATCAGGTTCTGGAATGTTGTAGTGCATTTGATTGATGATGGAACGGTTGCCCAAATTGTTCTTGGTTAAGTCTGGACTGTTGATGTACCAACCATTGTCATCCAAGCCACCATCATTCGTTTCCCAGATGCGATAAGTGCCTGCCATCAATTGATTACAGGCATTGATGTCACAATCGTGTTTATTGATATGAAAAGGAAAGATAAATGGTACACGACTGTCGCCACTCCAGGGATTGACATAATTGTTATAACTGCCAAAGGGCCCTGATGTGCTGATACCCATGTTACCAAATTGAGATTCTACATACACACGTTGGCCATTGATGGGTTCGATTGCAGTGTATATGCCATCCCCACCAAAGACTCTGGTCCAGTTTTTGGCCACCAAAGGATCATTGTTGTTCCACGCGGCTACCGATGAGCCATTGTCTTGTGCACCTCCGACAATGAATCGATCGGAACTGTTCATAAAATCGGCACTGATGTCGCCAGAATAAAACTCTATGGTGTTGACTGTGTTGTTCAATTGTGTGTAAACGATGTCTCGGGCATTGTTTTGTGCTGTATCAGCATTGCCAGCGTAGTAAACACCACCATCACCACCTACCAATAATTGACTGGGATCTCCTGCCACATAGGCACGAGCATGTTGATCGACATGAACAAAATCCCCTGAATTTGGCCCACCAGCATATCCGCAGGTACTGTTGGTGAATGTATTACCACCATTGTTTGACTTGAACACATCCACTGCTGACAGGAATAATTCATCTGGGTCAGTGGGTGATATGCTCATGCCCATGTCGTACCAGGCCTGGCTGCCACTACCAGAACACCCAAGAAAATCATTGGTGTCTGCAACTTGTGTCCAGTTGGTAGCACCATCTGTGGTTTTCCATACACCCTTAACTGCAAGAGTATTGATGTCAGCCACCTGGGCATAAAGCACATCATGATCTGAAGGTGCCATCGCCAAATCTATGCGGCCCAGTTGATTGGTGGGATAAGGTGCACCTTCTCCGGTACCGCTGGGCCAACCATTGGTGCTGGTTGAAACCAATGTCCAGTTTGGACAACCTGATGATGGAAAAGTCGTTTTGTAGATGCCATTGGCACCGTTTTGATCCAAATCGGGTTGTACAGGGGTGTTGTGTCCACGGGTACCCACTGAGATATAAATGTCACCTGTTGAACTGACTTCCATGCCGGTCACATCATGTCTTTGAGTATCAAAAGCATGGACATAACACTCGTCACTCCAGTTAATACCATCGTTATAGGAAAAATAAACGCCGGTTTTGGTACCCACCACGATTTGGGTGGAATCTAAGGGGTTGGTTCTGACCCTGCCAATGGCCTGATACTGTGGAAACTCTCCAGGAGGTTGGTCACGATAAGGTGAAAAAATGTCTTCACCCAAAACTTCCCAGTTGGCGCCAGCATCTTTGGAGCGCAGCAAACCGGCACTGCCAAAAGAATATGAACCATAACGCAAATCTCCGGTTCCGGCATAAATGATATCAGGGTCGTTGGGGTCAAGGTGTAAATCACCTATGGCACCACCATTGATGGCTGTTTGATCAGTGATGTTTTGCCAGGTGGTTTGTTCATCACAACAATCTGTGGTTTTCCAAACGCCACCGCCATCGACCCCCATGTAAGCGATGGTAGAATCAGTCGGGTGAGTAACTATCACATTCACCCGTCCTGAAAAAGCTGTGCCATTGGGGTCGCCTAATGGCATAGGGCCCAATGCCGTAAAAGCCTCTGGATTTAAGCCATTGAAGTCAGTCAAATAACGATGGCTGTTCAGTGGCGATCTTTGCAGGTTTTTTTCATGCGATTTTTTGGCATCACTCCACCAGTGTTGCTGATACTGAAAAGTAGGATAAGTGTATCTGACAGCCCAGTAATCACCACGTACTGGCTTGTGAAAGTCAGCCATATTACTGTGGTCAGCGTTTCGTGAGCAAGCAGTTAACAACAGTATGGAAAATAGAGCTGAGGTAATTTTCATGGTTTTATCCGGGGAAAATGTTTACTTTTTAATTGGTCATTAAGTGGCTTTTGATCCAAGGCAGATTCAATCAGGTTCATGGTGAGGTGTACGGCACCGCGGTTTAGATTCACCAGCTCTTTAGCAGCTTTCCCCATGTTGATTCTTGCTTCCTGATTTTCAATCAGGTATTCCATACTGCGGATGATGTCGTTGGCATCATGTACGGTTTGGGAACCGCCACAATCATTCAACAGTTGGGTAATTTCTGAGAAATTGTGCGTGTTGGGCCCGACCAGTACTGGCAAAGAGAACACCGCAGCTTCCAGCACATTATGGCCACCAATGTTGGCAATTGAGCCACCGACAAAAGCGATGTCAGATGAAGCATAAAACTCAAGCATTTCACCCATGGTGTCAACCACAAACACATCGGCATCGATGTCATACAAACCACTTTGGCTACGGAGTTGTGTATTAAAACCTTTGTTTCTGCAAGCCTGTGTGGTGCTTTGAAAACGCTCTGGATGCCGCGGAACAATAACCAGCATCAATTTCGGGTGTCTTTGTTTCAGCACTGCATAAGCATCCAAAACTTCAATTTCATCATCCTGATGGGTACTGGCAGCAATCCAAACCAGGCGACTGTTTTGGTAGTGAGAACGTATTTCTTCACCTTTTTCGATGATGTGGTCTTCAATGATGATGTCAAACTTCAAACTGCCCACCACAAATATTTTCTCGGGATAACACCCCAATTGAATCATTCTTTTGGCATCGGTTACGGTTTGTGCAGCGACATAAGCGGTGTCATTAAAGGCTTTGGCGGCCAAAGATTCAACCCAACGGTAACCTTTCATGGAAACTTCAGAGAGTCTGGCATTGGCAACCACAATGGGGATTTGTTTTTTCTTACAAAAACGAAACAGGTTGGGCCATATTTCAGTTTCCATAATCACAGCCAAATCCGGCTTGGTTTTTCTCAGAAACCGTTTTACCGCACCGGGTAAATCATAAGGTAAATAAACATGGAAAACCTGGTCGCCAAAAATTTGTTGTACACGATCAGAGCCGGTTGGCGTAATCGTGGTTAAGACAAAATCATGATTTTGATATTTTTCCATCAAAGCTTTAATTAATGGAATGGCGGCATTAACTTCTCCCACCGAAACAGCATGGACCCAAATAGATTTGCTGGCAAATTTAGGTGATTTAAACCAGCCAAACCGTTCATGCCAGCGCTGTAAATAGGCTTTGGTTTTGATGCCACGCATGGCCAGGCGAATTAACACCAATGGCGTTAATAATGTGGTCACCAACGAATAAAATCTCGAGCGTAACTCTAATTTCATCGAATTGTCTCGCCTGTTTCAGCCACGCGGATGGTGGATGGACCTGTGGCCGAACCCAATGGTAAGTCCAGATAATAATCAACTTGATTGTGCCACAATTGCTGTAATTCCTGGCAATTGTTTGGAGCAGGTTGATTGCTGATGTTGGCACTGGTAGATACCAACGCATGGCCCAGTTGGTCACAAAGGGATTTGACAACAGCATGATCACTGACCCTGACAGCCACGGAGTCAAAATCGCCAGTAATCCATTTCGGCGTGAGTGGAGAGGCTGGAAAAACCCAGGTATGGTGTCCTGGCCAGGTTTTTAAAGCGCGTGCCAAATGTTCACGTTTTTCGGGTTGAATCAAGGGTAATATTTGTTGAATATGAGAAGCAATCAAAACCAGACCTTTATCAATGGGTCGTTGTTTTAATTCCAAAATCTTTATGACAGATTGTTGGTTGCGATAGTCGCAACCCATACCAAAGACACCTTCGGTTGGATAAATCACCACCCCACCTTGGGAAATGGCAGTCACTGCTTGCGTTATTGAATTACCGCTGATCGCCATGGTTTATTTTTTCGCAGTTCTTTTACTGGCTTTTTTGGTCGTTTTTTTCTTGGACGTTTTCTTTTTAGTGGTTTTTTTCTTTGAGATCTTTTTCTTGGCGGTCTTTTTCTTGGCCACTTTCTTCGCTACTTTTTTCTTACTGCGTTTTTTCTTTTCAGGAGCTTGCGCCAATATCTCAATACACTGCTCATGAGTCAGTGCTTTGGGGTCCTGATCCTTGGCTATCTTGCCATTCTTGTTGCCGTCTGTGACATAAGGGCCCCAACGACCATTGAGTACCTGAATACCATCATCAAAGGTTTGAATGATGCGATTGGCATCGGCGATTTTTTTCTCTTTAATCAGTACCAAAGCTTCTTCCAATGAAATGGTATACGGGTCACCCTGATCTTTTTTGATGCTGACAAATTTATTACCATAGCGCACATAAGGTCCAAAACGACCTATATTGGCAGACACTTTTTCGCCTTCAGCGGTTTCACCCAAATCACGTGGTAAGGCGAATAAAGCCATGGCTTCATCAAAAGTGATGGTGTCGAGTTTTTGCCCTGGCAGTAAGCCGGCAAATTTGGGTTTTTCTTCGTCATCACGGGTGCCAATTTGCACGAAAGTGCCGTATTTACCTATTCTGACAGATACCGGTTTACCGGTTTCAGGGTCAGTGCCCAACTCCCTTTTGTATTGAGCTTCATCACGTGATACTGTTTCTTCTTTTTCTTCAACCAACTTGATGAAAGGCTCCCAAAATGACTTCATCAAGGGTTTCCATGCTTTCTCACCTCGGGATACTGCATCTAATGCATCTTCGAGACGAGCGGTGAATTCATAATCCACATAGTCATTAAAATGCGCCTCAAGAAACCGTGCCACGACTTTACCCACATCAGTCGGTATGAAGCGTTTGTTTTCCAGTTCGACATAGTCTCGATTCAATAAGGTAGAAATGATGCTGGCATAAGTAGAAGGTCGTCCAATCCCAAATTCTTCCAGCGCCTTGACCAAAGTGGCTTCTGAGTAGCGTGGTGGAGGTTCGGTAAAATGTTGTACGCCATTGATCTCTTTGAGGTCCACCACATCTCCTTTTTTCAGATTGGGCAGGTGTTTTTCCTTGTTGTCCTTTTTGCCATCATCCAGACCTTCTTCATACACAGCCAAAAAGCCTTTTTCCAGGATGGTTGAGCCTGTTGCTCGTAAATTGTGATCATCCCCAAAGGTAAAATCAGCGGTTACGGTGCCAATGGTGGCATTGATCATCTGACAGGCCAGGGTTCTTTTCCAAATCAAATCATATAATCGGAATTGATCATTGTTCAGTGATTTTTTGATATCTGCAGGTATCAACTGCGCAGAAACCACACGAATCGCTTCGTGAGCCTCTTGGGCGTTTTTAGACTTGCTTTTGTAAAAATTAGGTTTTTCTGGAACCTGATCACTGCCGTATTTGTTTTTAATTACCGAGCGGATGTCTTCAATGGCATCATTGGCCAAATTCAAAGAATCAGTACGCATGTAAGTAATCAGACCTTGTGACTGGCCATTGACCTCCATGCCTTCGTACAGTTGCTGGGCAATTTGCATGGTTTTTCGGGCGGTGAACCCAAGTTTCCTGGCAGCTTCCTGTTGTAAAGTAGAAGTGATAAAAGGTGGAGCA